>JAENWZ010000229.1 GCA_016649795.1 Proteiniphilum sp.
CCATTGCACAGCCTCTTCCGCTTCGGTTATCTGTCCGCTGTCCACCTTCCTTGATATCTCCCCGCCAAGACAAGCCGATGAGACAATCAAGCCTTCACTGTATTGCTCCAGCAGTTCTTGGTCGATGCGGGGACGATAATAAAATCCTTCGGTCCAGCTCTTGGAGACAATCTTAATCAGGTTTCTATAGCCCTTCAGGTTCTTTGCCAGCACCACAAGGTGCCATCCGCTGCCGTCAATTTTCTCAGATTGAGAGAAACGGTCACGACGAGCCAGGTAACATTCACATCCCACAATGGGTTTAAATAATCTCTTCTCTGTTTGCGTTAGTTGATCACGGAGCTGCGCTGTTTTTCCTCTCTTTTCCCCGCTCTTTTCCAGAGATTCGATCTCATGGTGCAGCTTTTTTATCTCAGCCTTTACCGGAGCGTTCTTTTTGTTACAGTAATTGAGGAATTCCTTAATGCCGTACATTGCTCCATGATCGGTCAGTGCGATGGCTTTCATGCCGTCACCCGAGGCTTTGTCTACCAGACGTTGAATACTTGCCTGACCGTCGAGTAGCGAATATTGTGAGTGAACATGTAAATGTACAAATGGATGCATGCTTATTAAATATGTTTTTTTGAGATCTGCGTACGGCAAATATAGTTAAAAATGCGAAAGCTTTTTCGAGTTATAGGAAGAAGTTATTAACGGGTGAGGTTATTTATCCGCTTGCGTGTTGCCACGTGGCAGGGATGGCGGCACCCCACGACAGGGGCTGCGCAGCACCAGGACAGCCCCTTGTATGTATGGCAACGAACGCGTGGTTACTTGTCGCCGGTAGCCTTTTCCAGGCGACCCATGATGGAGAAGATGAAAATGGCGGAAAGGATACAGCAGGAGATGAGTACTCCCCAGAACGCGACCAGCGACATCTTATCCCAAAAGACGCCCATGACGCCCACCAGAAGGTTGCCGATAGCGGTTGCGGCAAGCCACCCCCCTTGCATCAATCCGCTATATTGCGGTGGTGAAACCTTGGAGACGAACGACAGTCCCATGGGGCTCAGGAACAGTTCGGCCAGGGTGAGCACGAAATAGGTGCCGATCAGCCACCCTGGGGATACCAGTACGTCGGATACCCCGGTGAGGTCGGCCGGCGCGGGCAGACCGATGGAGCCCACAAGCAGCACCACGAATCCCGCCGCGGCCAGGATCATCCCGATCCCGATCTTCTTGGGTGCCGACGGTTCCTTCTTCTTTCGTATCAGGTAGGTGAAGAACGCGACGGTAAGCGGCGTGAGGATAATGATGAACAACGGGTTGAACTGCTGGAAGATCTGGGGGGTTATCTTGGTGGGCAGCTCCACCCCGCTCACGTTCATGAGGTAATAGCCAATCAGGCCGGCCAGTCCCGCAACGGTAAGTACCAACCCGGTCTTTTTATTGGGCTTGCCTCCTAACAGGCCAATGGTCGATAGATAGACGCCATAGAGAAATACCATGAAGAAGAGAAGCGGGAACATGTTGAACACCATGCTCCAGGCAGGTGAAATGGTGCTCACCGTGTAATCACGTGCGAAAAAAGTCATCGTGAGGCCGTTTTGGTGGAAAGACATCCAAAAGAAAATAACCACGAAAAAGACCAGGAACAGCGCCACCATCCGTTCCCTCACCTCGGCTTTGGACATGGGGGTAACGGTTTTGCCTTCGTGCGCGAGCTTCTCCTCTTCCTGTTTGGCTGTTCTGTCGTATTGCTTCCAGGTCTTTTTGAAGAGAAGGAAGACCAGCCAGGAAAAGACCACGCTCAGGGCGGCTACCAGGTAGGCGAGGTTATAAGATTTTGATAGCGAGCCGCTCACGTAGAACTCGCCAAAGTTACGGGCGAAGGCGTCGGGAGCCGCATCGCCCCCAATGGTTTCATCGGTCACGTGAACCGAGGCAACCCTCGCTCGTATGGCCTCTTTGGCTTCGGCATCGGCAGGGTCACGACTTTGCATCAGTTCGTACTCCTTGGTGGTGAGTGCCATTGAGGCGTCGGAAATCTTTCCCGCCAGGGTGTATTGATGCAGCCCGGCGGCCTGTAGGTTGAACAGCGCGTTATCTATATCACTGGTGAACACCGCTTTCTGGGCTTTCTTGGCCTGACCCAGCGCGTTGTCGAACTCCCTCCCGCTTAGTTGCTGCTGCTCGGGGGTAAGGAATTGAGCAATAAAAGTGTTTCGGTTAATGGCCTCTGCTTCATCGTTAAGCACCACGAAATTGCCCGGGACGCTCGCGTCGTACACGAAGCTCTCGGATGCCAACACCTGTTTGTTGATGCCATTTGCCACGATGGGAGCAAAGAAGGCTCCAATATTGATGAACATATAAAAGATGGAAAAGGCGATGTCTCTGTTCTTGCTATAACGGGGATCATCGTACATCTTGCCCACGAGCGCCTGTAGGTTCCCTTTAAAGAAGCCGGTTCCAACGGCAATCAGGAACAATGCGAAAAAGAGAATCAGCTTCCCGAAATCGTTGTTCTCTACCGGGATCGACATGAATAATTTCCCGAAAAACATGACGACGATGCCCATGAGAATGGTTTTCCCGTAGCCGAACACTTTATCGGCCAGTACCCCGCCAAACACGGGGAAGAAATAGACAACCGCCAAAAAAACACCGTATATTATACTTGTGGTGGTGGAGGTGAAACCAAATTTGGCCTGCATGTAAAGGGTGAGGATAGCCAACATAGTATAGTATCCAAATCTTTCGCCCATATTGGTGAGGGCCAATACTACTAATCCTTTAGGATGGTTTTTAAACATTTTAATATATTTCAGGGTTAATATTAATTTGCGGCTTTAATGTGCAAATATAGAATATTTCTACAATAAACAGGGGCTGATTTTCCAAAATCGGAAGGTTTTTTTGACTTAAGATAATAACCCCTATTTTTTTTGACTTTTTAATTGGATATATAAAAAATGTTGTACATTTGTATTCATAATTCACAAAAGAATAACAAAGTGAACAATTCAAGTTTTGCATTTTCTTTCTGGTTTTACTTTTACTTTAGCAGGTAGAGGCAGGATTTTATATGCAAGATGAGAAGAAGTCAAAAAGTCATATCAGATAAATAAAATCCTGTCGATCACACGACGGGATTTTTTTTGTGTCATAATTAATGAATGAAACGGGGATGAAAAGAGTAGCTATACAGGGAGGACCGGGTGCATACCATGAGATTGCAGCCCGTGATTATTTCAAGGGTGAAGAGCTGGAGATTATACCTTGCAGTACTTTTCGCGATATTTTTTTGGAAGCCGAGAAAGATCCGATGCTTATTGGTGTCATGGCCATTGAAAATACCATTGCGGGGAGTCTTTTGCAAAACCACGATCTTCTGAAAATGAATGATCTGCAGATTGCCGGAGAGCACAAGCTGCGTATAACACATTCACTGGCAGCTCTTCCAGGCAATTCGCTGCACGATATCAAAGAGGTGATGTCGCATCCCATGGCCCTGATGCAATGTGAAGATTTTCTCGACACACTTCCTGGTATTAAAGTTGTGGAACACGACGACACAGCCTTTGCAGCAAGAGATATACGCGATAAAGAATTGTGGTCTACTGCCACTATCTGTAGCACACTCGCTGCAGAGATGTATGGTCTGGATGTTCTGGCACATGGCATTGAGACCAACAAAAGAAATTTCACCCGTTTTTTTATTCTTGCCAAAGAGGAGATGCTGCGCGAAGTACAGAA
>JAENWZ010000423.1 GCA_016649795.1 Proteiniphilum sp.
AGGTTCACCTTCACACCCCACTCATTCTCGAGGGCCTCCATCATCTCCAGCTGAAATCCCCGGGCTGTATCACCTGAAACAAAGTACCCGATAGAGTTGTAATCGGTCACCACATTCAGTTCACCCGATGCCGTGATCTCTTTGTAATCGCGGGGAAGCAGGATCCTGTCTGCATCACCACTGCGCATGTACCGGAGCAGGATCATCGTGCCGACAGCAACTATCAGCAAAAAGAGATAGAGATTGCGTCTTTTTTTGAATTTCAAGCGTGAAAAATATTAATTATGAAGATTGATCGAAACACCCATCTTGAATGTGAAGGGGTTCACCGGATAACCGGGCAGAGAAAAGTACTCATACGGTTTCAATACCTTCGTTGCCACATTGTAGAACATCACGAAGAAGCGTGTCTGCTTCAGGTGCATATTGGCGTAAACAGTAGCAATAGGGTAATTCCCAATCTCTTTCTCGTTCTGGTTGTAAAATTGCAGCAATGCCGGTTCATAACCGGGAGCAAAATATTTCGTATGGTAATGGGCATCCACACCCAGCTGCAGGGAGAGTTCATTCACAATTTTCGCTTTCAGGTACATGTTCGAGTAGATGCTGAGGGTGGGTAGCGGTATCACCTGCTGATTGCTCGAGGTCTGATAGACCACCTGATTGTCCCAGTTGAAAACGCCCAGGCGCAGGTTCTGATCGACACGTGCCGTCAGCACCTGTATGTTGTCACTCTCCTGTGCTATATTCTTATCCTGATCGTAGTAGATGAAGTTCTGCAGATTCTCCACGCCGGCACTCAGCGTTGTGTTCGTAAAAGGGATATGCAGCTTTCCGCCCACGTAGACCCTGCGTATATCACCGAAATCATGATTCCATCGGAAGTATTTGGAGTAATAATTGTCCTGCAGGTACTTAGGTCGCAGATTTTTTATATAAGCCTGTGCCGACAGGGTGGTACGCCTGCCCGCGATATCGAAGCCCGTTTCCACATCGCCCATCGCCCTGAACTCACCCAGATTGACTCCCAGCACTCCCATATCAGCCCGGAGGTTGAACAACAGGTTCTCCCCCTGCTGTTTGTTGAGCAGGCCACCTATAGTGACGGCACTTTCACGATGATTCATATAACCCGGTCCCACGCTGTCTCTC
>JAENWZ010000279.1 GCA_016649795.1 Proteiniphilum sp.
ACCATGCGCGACGGCACACCCCAGGGTTATGTTTTCCTGAACATCAACGGGAACAAATATGATGTAGACTATAAAGTAGCGGGTAAAGACGCTGAATACCAGATGAATATATTCGCTCCGAAGGTAGTACAATACAAAGGGAGAACCACCTCCCAGATTGTGGTGAACTTCTTTATGGGCAGCAAAAAGGATCTTGTGGAATACCGCATCGATAACGGTCCCTGGCAGAAGATGCGTTATATTGAAGCCATCGACCCTTCCTACATGACAAAACTGATTGAATGGGATCTCACCGACAAACTACTTCCCGGTCGCCGTCCGTCGAACGCGGTGAACAGTACACACCTATGGAGCGGATCGCTTAAGCTCGATCTCCCTCCCGGAGAGCATTCCATAGAGGTGAAGGCTACCGACCGATATGGAAAGCAACATTTCGGCAGAAGAAATTATACCATTCTGGAATAACTATTTATTAAAACCCCAAAAGCTGGTCGTCTGTACATCTGTGCAGGCGACCTTTTTTATTCATACCCAACCCTGCGAACTGCCATATTGTCTCTATTTTAGCCGTTTTAATGGTTGTTATTACCGAAAATAAGCCATTATGTCTTGTTTTATGCAAAAAAAAGCAAATTGATGCATCGGCATATATTTTGCCATTTGTATGGTGTAACAACAAATAATAAGATAAAAATTAACAAATAAAAGAAAGGGTAAGATTATGACAATTATCAGACGAACAAACAATTGGTTACCGAGTGTATTCAATGACTTTTTTGGTAATGAGTGGATGGAAAACAACAGCAAATCTGTTCCTGCCATCAATATTCAGCAAAATGAGAATGGTTTCACGGTAGAGGTTGCGGCACCGGGAATGACAAAAGAAGACTGCAATGTGAAGATTGATGATGACAACAACCTTGTAATCGATTTCGAAAAGAGAAACCAGTCGGAAGAGAAAGACAAAAAAGGCACCTATCTGAGACGCGAGTTTTCCTACAGCCGCTTCCAGAAAACGATGATCCTTCCCGATAATATCGAGAAAGAGAACATCTCCGCGAAAGTAGAGAATGGTGTGTTAACAGTAGAGATACCTACCGTGAAGGAGGAGAAGGTTCCGGTATCGAGACTGATTGAAATTCAATAAAATGATAAATATTTGATACGAGAAAGGGTGTTACACTGTGTGTTTCACCCTTTTCGTTTTCTGATCAGACACCCGGCAGAGTAGAAATTCAAATATGCAACTCCGTAAGGTTCAATTTCTGTTTTAATAGATCCGCTCTTTCAAATAGGAGATAAAGAGGTGCATAATCGTTTTTATCTCGCTGTTAAACATGAAATCAGAGATGATTGATTCCGCTTCTGCAAGATACTCGTTCATCTTATTATTGGCATACTCAACTCCCCGATACTCTTTGGCAAACTCCAGCAGCGTGGCGATATTTTCCTCCGTATAATCGCGTGATTCAATGATATGCATCATCCCTTCAGAGAGATCGCGGGGAGCATTTCTCAGAGCATATATCAGCGGCAGTGTGATTTTACCCTCCCGGATATCGTTACCGGTAGGTTTGCCCACATCGTTGTTGTAGTAATCGAAAATATCATCTCTGATCTGAAAACAGATACCCAGAATAGTGCCCAGCGAGGTGAATTTGGAAATCATCTCACTGCCGGCTCCTCCCGTAATCGCTCCGATAACAATGCTGGCGCGCATTAGTGAGCCTGTTTTCTTATCAATCACATCGAAGTAAGCCTTCTCATCAATGATGATATTATTAGCAAGCGAAAACTGATTGAGTTCACCTTCTGAGAGGTTCTGTCCCAACTCCGAGATGATTCTGACAATGTTCAGATCATTTGTTTTCACACTCTCCATCAGGGCGGTAGATAGCAGATAATCACCTATGAGCACAGCCTGTGTATTATCGTAAACAGCATTCACAGAGCGTCTGCCTCTGCGTATCTCCGACTTGTCAATCACATCATCGTGAATCAGCGTGGCGCTATGCAACAGCTCAACGGTAACAGCACCGTGGTATGTCTCGGGGATGATACCACCGCATGCTTTGGCAGTAAGAAGCACCAGTATAGGTCTTAACCGCTTACCTTTTGAGTGAAAAAGGTAATTAACCATTTCGGTTATGCGCGGATTATCGCTTTTAACTGAATTATGAAGATATTCATCAAAAAGAATTAACTCCTCCTGCAGAAAATCTTTTATTATCTGACTTTGATCCATCCCATCCTGAATTATGACCTACAAAAGTAAAAATAATTCTCCTCTAAGCAACAAATATTCGTAACTTTACATTTCCTTATATGATATCTCAGGAGATTATGAATAAAAACAAACTTTTCCTTCTCGACGCCTACGCGCTCATTTATCGATCCTACTACGCGTTTATAAAAAATCCACGGGTGAATTCCAAGGGGCTCAACACGTCTGCCATCTTCGGTTTTGTGAACACGCTGGAAGAGGTGCTTCGCAAGGAAAATCCATCCTATATTGCTGTTGCTTTTGATCCTCCGGGTCCCACTTTTCGCCACGTGGAGTTTGAGGCATACAAGGCACAGCGTGAAGCAACACCGGAAGACATCAAACTCTCCGTCCCGATCATCAAAGAAATTATCAGGGCATACAACATCCCCGTCCTTGAAGTCCCGGGATTTGAGGCAGATGATGTGATCGGTACCATCGCCAAACGAGCTGACAAAGAGCGGTTTGATGTCTACATGATGACGCCCGACAAGGATTACGGACAACTGACGGAACCCCATATCTTCATGTACAAACCCAGGTACGGTAGTAATGA
>JAENWZ010000268.1 GCA_016649795.1 Proteiniphilum sp.
CGCCCATCCGCCAGCAGCCCGGAGTCCTATTACTACCTCCAGTTGATGAACCCTACACGATGGGACAACAAATGGAAGCTGATGGGTGACTTCGATGGGAACCCCGGTGTGTATACAATTTATCTGCAGGCAGACAAGCCTTATACACATTCCATCACGAAGCCATAAGTGAATAATAATGAATAGGTAAGAGTGAAAAACACCCTAAGCGGGTACTTTCACTCTTGCTTTCATTTCACCAATCTTATCTGTTTTAATGAGATTGCAATATGCATCAATTTTTCTTCTGCCCATTGCTTAACGATAACGTTTGAGTAAATTTGTCCACAGTATGTGACTGCTCAATAACGATTAAATAACATAAACCAACTATGATGAAAAAAATATATATTATATACCTGTTAATGCTTCCCTTCTGGTTCGCCTGCGAAAAAAGTGAGCTGCCGGATAATGGGGATGATGATAACGATAAAGAAACCATAGACTGGAACGCTGCAGCGACTGCCGGCAGCGACGCCCTGATTGCCTCCTTCTGGAACAGTAACGGAAAATATTTCAACACCGATAACAGCGGCAACACCACTTTCCAGTACTGGCCCAATGCACACGCCCTGGATGTATTGACAGATGCATACGAGAGAACCAACGATACCAAATACAGAAGCTATTTCGATCAGTGGTTTGCAGGGGTGAAAGCCCGCAACGGTAATAGTTGGCGTAACGACTACTACGATGATATGGAGTGGAACGCCCTGGCCCTGCTTCGCGTTTACAAAGTTACCAACGATACCAAATACAAAGAGGCCGCACTGGAGCTCTGGGGATATATCAAGGAAGGCTGGAACGATAATGCCGGCGGGGGTATCACATGGAAAAAAGGGATGGAGTATAGCAAGAATGCCTGCTCCAACGGGCCGGCAGCTATCCTGGCCGCTCGTCTTTATCAGGAGTTTGGGAATGAGGATGACAGGGAGTGGGCAGTAAGGATCTACAACTGGTTAAAAACGACGTTGGTGAACACCAACAATGGTATGGTCTATGACAATATTAATTCTAACACCGGTGAAATCAAGAAAGAGTGGGTCTTCACCTATAATCAGGGCACCTATATCGGTTCAGCTGTTGAACTGCATAAAATATTCAATGAGAAATCCTACCTCAATGATGCCGTTCTTGCGGCAGACTACACCATCAGCAGCCTGGTGGACAATTCCATCCTGAAGAGTGAAGGCACAGGTGACGGGGGCCTTTTCAAAGGTATATTCATCCGTTATTTCACCGATTTGATCCAGCAGGAACGTCTCGATGCACCTGCACAAAAGAGGTATCTGCAGTTTATGAAACTGAATGCCGAGACCTTGTGGAATCAAGGCACCAACAAGTCGGGGACACTGTTCGGCCCTAACTGGAGAGTGAAACCGGGAGCCACTGCCGGATTAACGGAACAGCTCAGCGGATGCATGCTTATTGAAGCTGCCGCATTATTGGATAACCAGGACCGCTTCCAGTGATCTGCATGCAGATAGTTTTATATAACTACTAATTCCCAAATAAAAAACAGATTAATCAAATGAAACAGATTTTCACCGCTCTACTGCTCTCATTTATTGCAATAAGCTGCACCACAGATAAACAACTAACAGACTATGTCAATCCCTTTTTAGGTACAGCCACTCTTTGGGAACCCGAAGAGCTGGGATATGTACGCACATGGGAAGAGCGTACCTGGGGCGCTGAGGTGTTTCCGGGGTCGTCTCTGCCCAACGCGATGGTACAGCTGAGTCCGGTGACTCAGTTCAGGAGCGGCGCCGGATACCAGTATGAAGATACCGTTATTTACGGTTTTTCTCATACCAATAAGGGACATTGGAATCTGCTTCATATCCCCCTGCTTCCGGTAACGGGAGAAATCATCCCCGGCAATTACGCCTCCACGTTCAGTCATGAAAAGGAGTCGGCACAACCGGGTTATTACCAGGTTTTCCTCGAGAGATACGGCATCGATGCCGAGCTGACCTCCACGCTACGTTGCGGCTATCACAGATATACCTATCCGAAAGGAGAAAAGAAGCAGCTTGTAGCCGACATGACACGTTCCAACAACCGTGTGAGAGAGTGGAGCATACAGAAAGTGAATGAGCATGCATTTTCGGGTTTTCAGCATGCTGACGGAAAGATGTACTTCTACGCTCTGTCCAATTATCCCATAGATGATATCCAACAACTGAAGGACGAAAAACATGAGATCTCTTTGGTAAGCTTTGCTGAAAGTAATAGACAGGAGCCACTGGAGCTCAAAATAGGCTTTTCTTTCGTCAGCGTTGAGAATGCGAAGATGAACCTGGAGCAGGAGATGATTGATAAGAGCTTCACTGAGGTGCGTAAGGAAGCCAACGCAGAGTGGAACAGGCTTTTGTCCAGAATCAAGGTCACGGGTGGTACCGAACGTGAAAAAGGGCTTTTTTATTCCACCTTATATCGTTCTTCTCTATGGCCGGCGCTACGCAGCGATGTGAATGGCGATTTCACCGACGAGCAGGGTAACGTGATCAACGAAGATTTTCGTTACTACACCAACCCCTCCTTCTGGGACGATTACCGCAATAAGCTTGTTTTGCTGGGGATGATCTCACCCGATGTCACATCCGATATCATCAAATCGATCACCGACAAGGGAGAGAAAAGAGGTGGTTATATGCCTACCTTCTTTCACGGCGACCATGCTTCTGTTTTTGTTGCAGGCAGTTACCTTCGCGGTATCACCGATTTCGATCTGAAACGTGCCTACGCACTGCTGCTGAAGAATGCCACCGTGCCCGGGCGCGGAGGCAGACCTTATCTAGATGAGTATCTTGAAAGAGGCTGGATTGCCGAAAAAGACACCACCGATGTGCCTACATGGGATGAGTACAAGGCTGCAGTCACCAAAACAGTAGAGTATGCCTACGATGACTACGCCACCGCTCTGCTGGCCAAAGAGCTGGGAGATAAGGAGAACTTTAAGGTATTGATGGAACGTTCCGAC
>JAENWZ010000253.1 GCA_016649795.1 Proteiniphilum sp.
CCTTTTTTATCAACCCGTTGGTATGATCTGAAGCCCACTGGTTGATAACAGCCGTGGTGGCGGGATTGGAAAAATCAACTCGCTGCACCGTAGCATCATACCAGGTTTGGTTGGTGTTGATAAAATTGGGATTGATCGTCACGGATTGATTGGTGAAAATGGCATTGGCTATAGAGAGCCTGGTGGAGGGATCCGTTTTCAACAAAGCCTCATTCAGTTTTTTGTAGTAACTATTGATCGCCTCTTCATCGGGGAAATCACTCCATAGAAGCGCCTCCTGCATAGCTGTTTTGGTATCACCGGCAGCACCATTCAAGGTCATTGCCAGCGCCATACTCAGACTGAGTGGCGACACCATGAAATTTGGGTCCTCCGCAACAGACTCCTCCTCAAACACTTTATCGAAGAACGCGAAGGCGAAAGCCTGATCAGTTTTCAGAATCTCCTGCTCGGCAGACCGCAGGTTTATTTGAATGGGATCCGGCAATTCTCCGGAAGGGGTTTCAACGTCATTTTTATCACAGGAAGATGCCAGTGATATGCCAATGACAGTTGTGAAAAGTATTGAATAGATTCTCGATCTCATAGTGATTCTATTTTTTATATGATAAATATTCATATCTGTAAGATGCTGTAAGAGGCTAAATTGTTGCAATGATATCATTAAAAAAAGTTATTATTTTCATTTTGTGTGAGAAAAACGGAAATTCAAAATCATTTTTCTCCCCGCGGTCCGCTAAGACGAAATTATTGCTTAATTTTGTAAGTTATCAATTAATCATCAATTATCACCTTTAAATACTGTTTGTTGGAATGAGAAAATGGCGCATCGAAGATTCGGAAGAACTGTATAATATCAACGGCTGGGGAACCGGTTATTTCTCTATTAATGAAAAAGGAAATGTGCATGTCACTCCACGCAAGAAAGAGGGCAGCGGAGTCGATTTGAGCGATCTTATGCGTGAACTCTATTTGCGCGATGTATCCTCTCCCGTACTTATACGGTTCCCCGAGATCCTGGATAACCGGATCGAAAAGATTTCCAGCAGTTTCGCTGCCGCATCAAAGGAGTACGAATACAATGCTCAGAACTATATAGTCTACCCCATCAAGGTGAACCAGATGCGCCAGGTGGTGGAGGAGATCGTATCGAGCGGAAAACGATTCAATATAGGCCTGGAAGCAGGATCCAAACCGGAACTGCACGCCGTGCTTGCCATCAACACTGACGACAACTCCTTCATCATCTGTAACGGATACAAAGATGAGAGCTACCTCGAACTGGCACTCCTCTCACAGAAAATGGGAAAAAAGGTGTTCATCGTGGTGGAGAAACTGAATGAGCTTCACCTGACCATTAAAATAGCTAAAAGACTGAAAGTGAAGCCAAATATAGGGATCCGGGTGAAGCTTGCCAGCTCCGGCAGTGGTAAGTGGGAAGAATCGGGTGGCGACGGCAGCAAGTTCGGCCTCAACTCCAGCGAACTGCTGGAAGCACTGGAGGTGCTCAAAGAGAATAAACTGAGCGAATGCTTTCAGCTGATTCATTTTCATATAGGTAGTCAGATCACCAAGATACGCCGCATAAAGACAGCCCTTCGCGAAGCGGCGCAGTTTTATGTGCAGCTGCACTCCATGGGTTTCAAACTTGAATTTGTGGATATCGGCGGCGGACTGGGGGTGGATTACGACGGTACCCGCTCCTCCTTCACCGAGAACAGCATTAACTATTCCATCCAGGAGTATGTGAACGACTCCGTCTTCGCCTTCGTCGATGCAGCCAACAAGAATGAAATACCTCATCCCAACATCATCACCGAATCGGGGCGTGCCCTCACGGCGCACCACTCCGTACTGGTATTCGAGGTGCTGGAGACAACCACCCTTCCCGAATGGTCCGAGGAGATGGATATCCAGGAGGACGATCATGAACTGGTGAAGGAATTATACAACATATGGGATTCGCTCACACAGGCACGCATGCTCGAAGCATGGCACGATGCACAACAGATACGCGAAGAGTCGCTCGACCTCTTTAGCCTCGGTATGCTCGACCTGAAAACCAGAGCGCAGGTGGAGCAGCTCTATTTCTCCATCGCACGCGAGATCAACACCACCAGCAACAGGGCCAAGCATGCGCCCGAAGAGTTGCGTCAACTGTCAGCGCTCTTACCCGATAAGTATTTCTGTAACTTCTCACTGTTCCAGTCACTCCCCGACTCATGGGCCATTGATCAGGTTTTCCCCATTATCCCCATTCACAGGCTTGACGAAAAGCCAGAGAGAACGGCAACACTGCAGGACATCACCTGCGACTCTGACGGGAAGATAGCCAATTTCGCCTCACAGGACGGATTTCGTTCCACCTACCTCCCGGTACATACACTCAAGAAAAACGAACCCTATTATATCGGCGTATTTCTGGTGGGTGCCTATCAGGAGATCCTGGGCGATCTGCACAATCTCTTTGGAGATACCAACGTTGTGCACGTATCAACAAGTGAAACAGGATACAAGATCGATCAGGTGATTGATGGTGAGTCAGTGGCAGAGGTACTGGAATACGCACAATACAACGCCAAGAAACTGGTACGCACTGTGGAAACTTGGGTGATGAGCTCCGTAAAACAGGGTAAGATCTCAGTGGAAGAGGGAAAAGAGTTCCTCTCCAACTACCGCTCCGGACTGTATGGATACACGTACTTAGAATGAAGAATGAAGAATGAAGAATGAAGAATGAAGAATGAAAGCTGATCGCTGACAACTTCTTAACAACAACCCTCCATATTGCAATCTTCATCGGGAATCTCAAATTCGATGGTAGAATGCTGTACACCTAGCTTCAACAATGTATCACGGATTTCCGCCTTGAGCGAGCGCAGCTCCGCCATCGGTTGAGCCCTTTGCAGGAGAACATGGATTGTCAGCACGTTGTATTGACCGTCCACAGACCATGCATGCAGATCATGGACACTCCTCACGGAATCCATCTTCACGATCGATCGCTTCACCTCCTCCATATCCACCGCTGCGGGACTGCCCTGCAGGATGATATGCAGGCTCTGCCGTATATTACGGTACACATTGTAGAGAATAAAGAGAGAGATGCCCACAGAGAGCAGTGGATCAATGATGGGTGCATCCACGAAATACATCACAGCCGCACCAAGAAGTACGGTAATCCATCCCAGCACATCCTCC
>JAENWZ010000171.1 GCA_016649795.1 Proteiniphilum sp.
AGCTCACGTTTGTAGTCGAAAGGTGAGTTTCCGAAATCGGCAAAATCACATTTACGTGTGTTACGCTCTGCACCCACGAGAAATCCGTCTGATTTATACTGACGGGCCTCTTCTGTCCCTGCCACGGTAATGATAGCTGCAGCACCATTATGGAGTATGGTACACATCGTAGTGGATGCACGGAAGATATCCACTACGATGACGGTGTCGTTTTCTTTTTTGTAAAAAGGATAGAGAGCGGGGGAGGGGCAGAGGTCGAGCGTCATATGTTTACATTTTTCACAAATATAACTTCAACTAAATGATTTTACTCATCGTCATTGAACAAATTTACATATTTTGTTTGTTGGACTCTATTTATGGATGCTCTGAAAAATGATCTAATAACGGCTTTCATCAGGCAGCTGTTCCATTATATTCATCGTTTAGCCGGGTTAAGATGCAGCTTTTTCGTATCTTTCGGGCACATTAATTTTGTATAAATGAATCAATCCTCTTTTTTATCTCATTACCAGATTATTCTTGCATCCAACTCACCGCGACGGAAAGAGTTGCTCTCGGGTATCGATCTGCAATATGAAATACGTACCCTGCCCGATATCGATGAGTCGTATCCTGAAACACTTCCCCAGGAAGAGGTGGCAGTGTTCCTCGCACGCAAGAAAGCATCGGCATATCTCCCTGATCTGAAGGAGAATGAGTTGCTGATTACTGCCGACACAATCGTGTTACTTGACGGTATGATCCTCGGTAAACCTGTCGATAAAGATGAAGCAAAAGAGATGCTTCTCACCCTCTCAGGTGAGACCCACCGTGTGATTACCGGTGTCTGTTTTACTACGGAGCATAAGCAGATATGCTTTTCCGATACAGCTTATGTTACTTTTGGTACTCTTTCAGAGGAAGAGATCGATTATTACGTATCGAAATTTAGTCCAATGGATAAGGCCGGTGCATATGGTGTGCAGGAGTGGATCGGCTACGTGGCTGTGGAGAAAATTGAGGGTTCCTACTTCAACGTGATGGGATTGCCTATTTTCAAAGTATATCAGGAGTTAAAACGGTTTTAATGTGAGAAAAGAGCGTCTGAAAAGAGAAGAAAAAGAATAATCATATATCTTTGCACTGGAATTGACGGAAATGCCAAAAACGATATTTGCCACATGCTTACAGTAGAAAAAATAGGGGGTACCTCCATGTCTCAGTTTCAGGACGTACTGCAAAACATCATCAGGGGAAACCGTAAAGGAGATGAGTTGTACAACCGCATATTCGTGGTTTCAGCTTACAATAATGTAACCAATTGGTTGCTTGAACATAAAAAAACCGGAGAGCCCGGTATTTACAATAAATTTCTGAATGGGGAAGATTACAGCAGCGCATTGGATTCGTTTTGTCAACGCCTGCTGCTGATCAACGACGGATTTGCCGATTACGGTCTCGACCTGAAGGAGGCACGCGACTTTATTCGTTTTCGTGTGGATCAGGCCAAAACAGTACTCTACAGTTTAGGGAAAGTGCTGGCTTCGGGCTATGTGGACCGCAACGAAATTCATCTTGCAGCTCGGGAGATACTGGCTTCTATTGGTGAGGCTCACTCCGGCTGGAACTCAGTAAATATTCTTAATAACAACGGTATCAACGCTCGTTTCATAGACCTGTGCGGGTATAATGACAATGAACCGTTGACCATTGATGAGCGTATCCACAAGGAATTTAAAGGAATAGATTTCAGCAAGGTGCTTTGTCTGGTTACAGGATATACGAAAGGAACAGAAGGCATTATGCGGGCATTTGACCGCGGGTACAGTGAGGTGACATTCAGTAAGATCGCCGTGGAGGTGAAAGCGGATGAAGCGGTTATTCACAAAGAGTATCACCTGTCAAGTGCCGATCCGAAAATTGTAGGTGTTGAGAACAGTATTCCCGTGGGACACACCAATTACATTATCGCTGATCAGCTGGCTGATATCGGCATGGAGGCCATTCATCCTAAAGCGGCCAAACCGCTGGAGCTGGCGGGTATCGATATACGCATAAAGAATACGTTTGAGCCTGAGCATCCCGGGACTCTTATATCGCATGACTATTTTTCTCCGGAGCCCAGGGTGGAGATTGTCTCAGGATCCCGTAAAGTGATAGCCATTGAAGTGCACGATCCGATGATGGTGGGTGAAGTGGGCTTCGATGGTCGCATCATGAACTATTTTGTGAAACATAATGTGAGTTACATCTTAAAATCGACCAACGCCAACTCCATCACAATGGTCGTCTGGGACAATGAGAAAGGTCACGAACTGATCGATAAATTGAAAGAGGTATTTTACCAGGTGAATGCTTTGCCGATGGCAATTGTTTGCGTCATGGGTACCAACATTGCCCTTCCCGGATTCCTCTATAATGCTACGAAAGCGCTGTATGAAAAAGGCATCAACGTGGAAAGTTTTGCTCAGTCGCTGATGCAGGTCAATATGCAGTTCGTTATCCGGCGTGACCGGTATGAAGAGGCTGTGATTGCGCTGAATGAAGCGTTATGCAAAAAGAGAGATGAGATGATATAAAGATCCCGGGGTTCTCCTTCTACTCTTCCTCTTCCTCATAGTTCTGATACAGGAAATCGTTGTAGGGGAAGCGGGAGATATGTATCTCCTTCACATTGTCATAAATAAGCTGTTTCAGCTCTTCGATATTTTCTTTCTCTTTTGCCGATATAAAGATGCATTTCTCATTGATCTTGCTCAACCACGACTGTTTCAGCTCTTCAAGCGTGTAGTTATCCCGCTTTTTAGGTGTCAGGTCGTCTTCCTCCTTCACCACATGCGTGAAAGCATCAATTTTGTTGAAAACGAGTATAGCCGGTTTATCGCTATCGTCAATCTCAAACAAAGTCTTCTCTACCACTTTTATCTGTTCTTCGAATGCGGGATGGGAGATATCCACCACGTGAAGGAGGATATCTGCCTCGCGTACCTCATCGAGGGTCGACTTGAATGATTCAATCAGGTGGGTGGGCAGCTTACGGATAAATCCTACGGTATCGGTGAGCAGGAACGGCAGGTTTTGAATCGTCATCTTGCGTACCGTTGTGTCGAGCGTGGCAAACAGTTTATTCTCGGCAAACACATCACTTTTACTTAACAGGGTCATCAGGGTCGATTTACCTACATTGGTATAACCCACCAGAGCAACACGCACCAGTTTTCCCCTGTTTTTTCGCTGAACTGTTTTCTGCTTGTCTATATCTTTCAACTCCTGTTTCAGATGTGTGATCTTATCAAGTATGATTCGCCTGTCTGTCTCCAGCTGTGTCTCCCCCGGTCCGCGCATAATGGTGCCGCCACCGCCCCGCTGACGTTCAAGGTGCGTCCACATCCGGGTAAGTCGGGGCAGCAGATACTGATATTGCGCCAGTTCCACCTGCACCTTGGCATTTGCACTCTGGGCACGCATGGCGAAGATATCGAGGATGAGACTTGTCCGATCCATGATGCGGATCTGAAGCTCTTTCTCAATGTTACGTATCTGCTTTGCCGATAGTTCATCATCGAAGATAACTACGCCAATTTCATTCTCTTCCTCTTTAACATACTCCTCAATCTCCTGCAGTTTACCCTTGCCTACAAAGGTCACAGGGTTGGCTTTATCGAGTCTCTGCAGATAGCGCTTGCCGGGAACCAGCCCTGCCGTTTCGGCCAGGAAGGCCAGCTCGTCAAGGTATTCGTTCACTTCATCTTCGTTCTGTTCGGGGGTGATAAGTCCTACCAAAACGGCTGTTTTATTTTTTATTTCGTTGGTAATAAAATCTTTCATACGATAATTTTACTTTTTTATGCTAAGGTGCATGCAATGTGCATTCATATGCTATTGCGCTAACAATGGTTAAGCTACTCGTTTCATTTAGTCCAAAAATGTCTGTTTGTTCAGAACCAAAAACCGAATCCGGTCATAAACTGCAGTTGGGAGTAATCATTGATGAACTGATACTTCAATTCAAAATTCGCACGTACCCTGTAGCTGATATCGTACTGGAAACCAAGCCCCAGGTTTGCTCCGAGTCGGTGGAGTGTATGCTCTTCTCCTGAGGGACCTCCCCCTTGCACCGGATCGTAGAGCCTGTTGGGGTCGACCCAGTTGGAGTAGCTCCAGTTGGAGTAATGGACCCCCGCGATAGGATACAACGAAGTTGAAAAAGAAAGCGGCAGCATATAATGGGCATCACCGTCCACCATCCACATTCCTTCACCTTTAAGCTCCAGAAACCTGGTGAAAGAGGGTGCAAACCGCAGATTGTTTGTCTGATAATAGTGGATATGGACTCCCACACCCGGGCTGTTTATCTCTGCTCCGTAACCTGCATGAACACCCACGCCTAATGTACCTTCGAACTGTGCCGAGAGCTTTGAAAGTGAAAGAAGAGAAAAAAGTATAAGTAACAGAAGGGATTTCTTCATATCCGACCATTTATATGTCACAAAGATAACTAAATGAGCGCAGAAAGCACAAAAGTTCAGGAATTGTTTTCACCCCTTTTCAGAATGGGCAGATGCCACTGAAACCTGACTGCCAGTGTGCGGATAAGAATAACAACTACAGCGGTTGTTACCTCTGTGATAACCTTGTTTGCCTCAAAGCTCCGAAGAGCGGTAAAGACAACACCTCCAATGACACAGGCCAGCGCATAGATCTCTTTACGGAATATAAGTGGTATTTCATTGATAAGCACATCACGCACCATTCCTCCCACTGAACCGGTTATTGTGCCCATGATGATGGCCACCCACGGATCATAACCCAGGGCGAGTGTTTTCTCTACCCCCACCACCACAAAGAGACCCAGGCCTATACTGTCAAAGATGAAGAAAGTGTTGTTTAGCCTTATCAGCTTATTGTGAAAAATAAAAACGAAGATTAATGCCAGCAGTGTAGCCCAGAGATAGACTGTGTTTTCGAGCCAGAAGGGGGTCACATTGATCAGCAAATCGCGCAATGTTCCCCCTCCGATGGCGGTGACAAACCCGATCACAAATGCCCCGAACAGATCAAACTTCTTTGCAGAGGCCAGCCTTATACCGCTAATGGCAAAAGCAAATGTGCCGAGGAACTCAATGATATCGACAAATTCTATTTCTACGTTCATTTTTTACTCTTCAAATGGCGGGTTGACTGTTTGTCGCTGTTTAAACAGTGTT
The DNA here is from genome assembly GCA_016649795.1 of Proteiniphilum sp. Classification (GTDB taxonomy): domain Bacteria; phylum Bacteroidota; class Bacteroidia; order Bacteroidales; family Dysgonomonadaceae; genus Proteiniphilum. The sequence continues at coordinate 5,190 of JAENWZ010000171.1, forward strand.
GATTGTATCAGATAATCATCCCGCTTCCCAGGCACAATCTGCTTTCCTTATCATATACCACTCCGAATTGGCCCGCTGCAATACCCTGCACCGGCTCATTGGAATTGATAC
>JAENWZ010000343.1 GCA_016649795.1 Proteiniphilum sp.
AAACAGATGATTATAAACGACGACTGCAATTGTATAAGGATATGGGAGTGAATACTATTCGGATCTGGGGTGGAGGTTTTTCTGAGAAAGAGTGTTTATATGATTTATGTGACGAAATGGGTATACTTATCTGGCAAGATTTTCCATTAAGTTCATCGGGTCTTGACAATTATCCTCCGGAAGAGTTGAATGTAGTGCATGGTATTTCTCAAATAGTTACCCACTATGTAAACCGGCTGCATCATCACACCAGTTTGTTATTGTGGTGTGGAGGAAATGAACTGTACGAAAGGGGTGATGTTGCACCTGTGACTGACAAGCATATAATGGTGAAGGCAATGAAAGATGTGGTCTCTTTTCTCGATCCCACAAGGAGGTTTGTTGCTGCCTCACCATCAGGCCCTGCAATCTCTGTTGATCTGACCTTGGTTGGTAAAGGTAGACATTGGGATGTGCATGGACCGTGGAAGCTTCCTTATACCGCAACAGATCAGACCATGAGGGCAGTTGAAGATTACTGGTCCAGGGATGACGCCATGTTCCGTTCCGAAGTAGGTGTTCCCGGCGCGATGTCACTTGAAGCAATGAATAAATATAAAGGTAAATTTCAGCTACTGCCGGCAAGCATGGATAATCCGCTTTGGAGAAATGTCAGCTGGTGGATTGAATGGGATGAATACACCGCTTCCGGTGGGAACACCGGTGATATCAGTGAATATATCAAATGGAGCCAGGACAGACAAACGAAGGGTCTGACTGTTGCATTAAAGAAAAGCAAAGATCGATTTCCTGCGTGTGGGGGGTTTATTGTTTGGATGGGACATGATAGTTTTCCATGTATGATCAACACATCAATAGTTGATTTTGACGGTAACCCCAAACCTGTACTCGGAGAATTAGGCAAGATATGGAATGATAACTCTTATATGAAAGACAAACATTAAAATCATTTTCCATTCTTTAGGGGTCTCAATCTGATTGAATAAATTGAAAGCGAATAACCTTTAAACAATTATTTTATGAGCATTTATAAACAGGCTATCTATCTCTCGTTATTACTTTGTCCCTTTTTCTTTTGTTCAACGAAAAGTAATCTAAATAACGATTTTTCAATAAGTATCCGTGATTTTAATGTTCTCCCTGGAAATGATGCCCAAGTCAACAAAGTAAATCTGCAGAAAGCAATTGATTGGGCTTCTGAACGTGGTGCAGCTCTATTTGTAGAACCATCGGAAACAGCTTATCCCGTTGACGGGGGGATTATTCTTAAGAAGAACGTATCACTGATTGGCGTGCATGGCCCCACTCCGCGTGGCACGATCAACCCACATCAGAAAGGTAAACCTGTGGGAAGTGTTTTCAGCATCACGGATAAAAAGGATGTATTTATAACGGTAGAATCGGCTACACAAATCAAAGGAATTCAGTTCTGGTATCCGGAACAAACGATAAATGATCCGGCAAAGATAATCCCTTATCCGGCAACAATACAAACATCCAGGACCAGCTCAACACAAGGGGTCTATTTATCGTGCCTCACATTTTACGGTGAGTATCTCACCATGGATTTCAATTGTGATCCAAAATACATCTGCGAGTTGATGACATTTGAGCATTGTTACGGCTACCCGCTAAGTGGTGAGTTCATCAGGATTGATTATTGTTACGATATTCCCAGATTGCTACATTGTCATGTGAATCCCGCTATACAGAGATTTATTGGCGGTCAATACGCCCCGGCAGTTGTGGATGCTGTTATTGCAAAAAAATCATTCGCTTACGCAATCAATCACACTGACAACGCCCAGATGATCGATATTTTTACATTTGGCACTTATGGAGGAATTTTATTGGGAGGCGACACCTATGGTCAGTTGACCAATTTCAACCTGGACTGTGTAGCAGTAGGTATACATAAAAAAGGAAACAACACATTCAATAGAAACTGGCAGATTGCTCAGGGT
>JAENWZ010000102.1 GCA_016649795.1 Proteiniphilum sp.
CTATCAGGGGTATAAGCAGCAGCAACAGATAGAGATATTCAGGATGTAAAAATTCCATTCTTATTCACTCTTATCGACACCCTTTTCCGATGTCTTATTGTTTTCATTCTTATCAACATCCTCATCCGCTACAACAGGATCAGGCTCTCTGGTCTGGTTCACAAAGAAATAGGCATTCACCATACTCAAATCGTTTTCATCGGGATAGGGTTTGTACTTGGCAAATTTTACCAGATCGGAGGTGGATAGAATCTGTTTCAGATTATCGTATACCGAATCCACTTCCGAGACTTTACGAATCTCATTCAAAATCTCTCCCGATGTCATCTCCATCGCATTGAGTCCCTCCCTTTCATGAATATAGGAACGGAGGATATCGGTCAGTTTACTGTAAAATTCCTTTTCTCTGCCCTGTTGCCAGATCTTCTCCTCCTTCAGCTTGTCCAGCTCCCTGACAGCCCGCACATGTGCCGGCAACACCACAGGTGGTTTGAAAAAATACCCTTTTTTCTTTTTCTTCAATACCATATAGATGACAACACCAATAAGCGCCAGGATCAACATGATGCCCAGTACAATCCAGAGCACCCACAAATAATCGGTCCAGACGAATGGAGCCTTACGCACTGTTTTAATGTCATTCAACTGAAGCTGGTTGAAATCAATAGAATCGGTCTCTCCCTTGTTTATTTTCTCAAGGTAGGCCAGCGTTGAGTCTGTCAGCTGGGGTGAGGTCACTTTGAGTCCGAAGGAGTTTGAGAAGAGGGTATCTGTTCCGTCAAACACGGGCATATTAGGCACATGATAGAGTGTGGAATCGAATGAAGTGATCACATACTTGAAATTAAGCGTCATCACATTGTTCTCTATGGTGGTATCAGGCGTCAGCATGGTAATCACTTCAATGCCGGGGATGATCTCTTTTTCGTATATCGGAAACGAAATGGTTTTATCTTTGGGAGTGATTACCTTCAGATTGATCAATGCCTGTTCGCCGATCATGATCTCCGTGGGCTGCACGGTGGCATGCACCGACGCACGTTGAGCAGATAGCGGTGAGACAAGGATAATTAAAAGGGCAGTCATCGCTGCTCTCCCTAAAAAAGTGATATGTGGTCTGTACGTTGTCAATGTTACCTCCTTTGTTGGAATAGTTGCAGCAATGATTTCACATAATCGCTTTCCGTCGAGACAGAGACACTGTCAACACCACTTTGTCTGAAAGCATTGTTCATGTTTGATTGAAGGCTGCTCCACCAGCTCTGATACACATTCCTCACTTTCCTGGAGGAGGTGTTGATCCATCGCTCTTCGCCTGTTTCCGGATCTCTCACCTTCATAAGCCCAACAGGGTACAACGCAGCACTTAGCTGGTCATATACCTGCACAGCTACCACATCGTGCTTATTGTTCGCTATCTGAAGTGCTTTTTTATAATTATCAGGGTCGATGAAGTCAGAAATAAGGAAAGCCGTACAGCGCTTTTTAATTGCGTTAGTCATATAACGAAGTACCATGTTCAGGTCCGTTCCGCTGCTTTCGGGTTTGAAGCCCAGAATTTCACGGATAATGAACAGGATATGTTTTCTTCCTTTTTTGGGAGGAATAAATTTCTCTATTTTGTCGGTGAAGAAAATCACGCCTATTTTATCGTTGTTCTGTATCGCAGAAAAGGCTAGTGTTGCTGCAATCTCAGCCACCATATCGCGTTTGAGAACAGATTTTGAACCAAAACCTAAACTCTCCGACACATCTATCATCAGCATCACAGTAAGCTCCCGCTCTTCTTCAAATATTTTCACGTAGGGACGGTTATAGCGAGCAGTCACATTCCAGTCTATATCGCGCATATCGTCACCATACTGGTACTCCCTAACCTCCGAGAAAGCCATACCACGTCCTTTAAATGCAGAGTGGTACTCCCCGGCGAAAATATTTCGTGAGAGGCCGCGCGCTTTAATTTCGATGTGTCGTACTTTTGTTAATAGCTCGGTCGTTTCCATTGAGTTCCAAACCCTCCCATCAGGGCAAATAATTTAAATAAGTTAATTGAATATTCTGCCTGGAGTGCTTTCGTCTTAATTTTAAGGCACTTCCACCTTGTTGAGGATCTCACTTATAATCTCTTCCGAGGTAAGGTTATTTGCTTCCGCCTCGTAAGTGAGTCCTATGCGGTGCCGGAGTACATCATGACAGACAGCCCGGATATCTTCGGGAACCACATAGCCGCGACGTTTGATGAACGCGTAGGCCCGTGCAGCCAGTGCAAGATTGATAGAGGCACGCGGTGATGCTCCGAATCCGATCATCTCCTTCAGCCCGGCCATACCAAACTGATCGGGATAACGGGTGGCAAACACAATATCCACAATATATTTACTGATTTTCTCATCGATATACACTTCACGAACCACCTTGCGTGCATCCAGAATCTCCTGGGTGGAGATTACCGGACGATCAATGGTAACAGGGTCAAAAATATTTTGATTGATGATCTGTTTCTCTTCCTCTTTCGTTGGATAGGAGATGACCACCTTCAGCATGAAACGGTCTACCTGTGCTTCGGGAAGTGGATAGGTACCCTCCTGTTCAATGGGGTTCTGCGTTGCCATCACAAGAAAAGGACTGGGCAAAGGGTAGCTCTTTTCACCGATGGTCACCTGGCGCTCCTGCATCGCTTCGAGCAATGCACTCTGTACTTTGGCGGGTGCGCGGTTGATCTCGTCTGCCAGCACGAAGTTGGCAAAAACAGGTCCGTGTTTTACCAGGAATTCTTCTTTGCGCTGGCTGTAAATCATCGTTCCTATCACATCGGCAGGCAGCAAGTCAGGGGTAAACTGAATGCGACTGTAATCGGCATCGATCAACTGAGCCAGCGTTTTTATCGCCAGCGTCTTAGCCAGACCCGGCACACCTTCAAGCAAAATATGCCCGTCGGACAATAATCCGATAAGTAGTGATTCCACAAGGTGTTTCTGTCCCACGATCACTTTGTTCATTCCTGTAACCAGTGTTTGAACGAAAGTACTTTTTTGTTCTATTCGCTCGTTTAGCTCTTTAATATCGACTACTTGGCTCATATTTTTTTGACAGTTAAAATTGGATTCTTTTTTACGAGATACAAAAATAGAAATGTTAAATTGGTTTTCAGTGGAAACGCCGTTAAAAATGTTTAAGTCAGGGATGTTCGTTTCAATTGAACAAGAGACGGTTTTTCAATCAGTACTCCATTCCGAAAACATGCTGAAAATTCTGTTTCATTTTTAGGGATAGTTCATGAAAATCAACCTCTCTGCCAAGCTCTTTTTTCAGGGAGGTGACTTCCCTGTCGGTAAACCCACAGGGATTGATGTAATTGAAGTAGGAGAGTTCACTGTTCACGTTCAGGGCCAGCCCATGCATGGTAACGAACCTGCTTGCACGTACACCTATCGCACAGATCTTCCGTGCATTCGCCGGATGGGCCGGATCTATCCATACACCCATGGCTTTCTCATCTTTCTCCCCTTTGACACCGTACTCTTTCAGCGTTTCAATCACCACATCCTCCAACTGGGAGATATACTTCTTTATCCCAATCTGAAATGCTTCCAGGTCAATGATCGGATAGACCACCAACTGCCCCGGACCGTGGTAGGTGATATCTCCTCCCCTGTCAATCTCATGCAGGTCGATTTGCTTGCTTTCACACACACTCCTGGCGATAAGCAGATTCTGCCTGTTGCCGCTCTTCCCTATCGTGTATACATGATCATGTTCACAAAAGAGTAAATATTGGTTTTTCTCCTCCTTCTTTTCCAGCTTATCACGGATCACAGAGTCAAACAATTTTTCCTGGTAATCCCATGCTTCCTTGTATCGGATACGTCCCAGATCTTCAAAGATTACTTTCCTGCTCATGCTTTTTCAGATATGCTTTTCAGCATGATAGGAGGAACGGACAAGAGGACCACTCTCCACAAACTGAAATCCTTTCTCCAGGCCAATGGTTTTATATTTTTCAAACTGTTCAACGGTCACATACTCTTTCACGGTCAGATGTTTCCTTGTAGGCTGCAGATATTGCCCTATAGTGAGCACCCTACACCCTACATTGATCAGGTCGTCCATTGTCTGGATGATCTCCTCCTCTGTTTCACCCAGTCCAACCATCAGGCCCGATTTGGCTTTCACCTTACCACTCTTTGCGATGGTCTCTATCGTTTGAAGACTTATATCATATTTGGCCCGGCTACGCACCTTGGGGGTTAAGCGTCTTACCGTCTCCAGATTATGCGATACGATATTGGGACCGGCGTCAATCACCTTGCGGATGAGATCTTCCTGACCGTTGAAATCGGGTATCAGTGTCTCAATGGTTACATGAGGAACTCTCTCCTTAACTCGTCTTACGGTACGAGCCCATAATTCAGATCCTCCATCATCCAGATCATCCCTATCCACACTGGTAAGCACCACATGCCGCAGGTTCATCTGCTCAATGGTGTCGGCCAGTCGGTCAGGCTCATCCCAGTCTACTCCCAGCGGGGTGCCCGTCTTCACGTTGCAGAAGCGGCACGAACGGGTGCATATATCGCCCAGTATCATAAAAGTGGCTGTCCCCCGCCCCCAGCACTCAGCCATATTGGGGCATTTACCACTAACACATATCGTATGTAGTTTTTTCTTTGCAATTATCTCTTTTACATCCAGATATTCCTTTCCCTGGGGCAGCGATATCTTTAGCCATTCAGGCTTTCTAAGCATCAGTTCCGGTTTATTCTCCATATTGATTCTAAATAGGTCGTTATTTCGCTACATATGCATGCATCATAAGATGCCTTTTCATATTTAACATAACGAATGGGTGATATAATAAAATGTCAAAACTGTGCAAAAATACGATTTTCTTCGGGTAATTACTAATTATCGCCAATTCATTCTGTTACTATTTCTTTTTCTCCTAACTATTTTTAAACAGTTACTATTCTGTTTGTAACTGCAAAAACTTTATCTTTGCGGTTTAAACTCAAGGAGAACGATACAATTTGGATTTCCAGCTATTACATACAGACCCTAAGTCGAACGCCAGAGCGGGAGTAATCACTACAGACCATGGAGAGGTGGAAACACCGGTATTCATGCCGGTGGGAACCGTTGGCAGCGTGAAGGCTGTGCATATGAACGAATTGAAAGAGGATATAGGAGCAGAGATTATTCTTGGCAACACCTATCATCTTTACTTGCGCCCCGGACTGGATATTCTGCAACAAGCAGGCGGTCTGCACAAATTTAACAGCTGGAACAAACCGATGCTGACCGACAGCGGTGGATTTCAGGTATTTTCCCTGACTGAAAACCGGAAGCTGACAGAGGAAGGAGCCGTTTTTCAATCGCATATCGATGGGTCAAAACATTTTTTCTCTCCCGAAAAGGTGATGGACATTCAGCGTATCATCGGGGCGGATATCATGATGGCTTTTGATGAGTGCACACCTGGCGATGCCGATTACGGATACGCGAAAAAATCGCTCGATCTCACAGAGAGGTGGCTTGAGCGCTGCGTCACGCGTTTTCGTGAGACGGAGTCTCCCTACGGTTACAGCCAGGCACTCTTCCCTATCGTTCAGGGATGTGTCTATCCCGATCTGCGTCGCCGCGCAGCAGAAAATGTAGCTTCCATAGGGGCGGACGGTAACGCAATAGGGGGGTTGGCTGTAGGGGAGCCGACAGAGAAAATGTATGAGATGGTGGAGCTGGTGAACGAGATACTGCCGAAAGATAAACCCCGCTACCTGATGGGTGTAGGTAAACCCGAGAACATCCTGGAAGCGATTGAAAGGGGTGTGGATATGTTCGATTGCATCATGCCCACACGCAACGGCCGTAATGGGCAGATCTTCACGAAACAGGGGATTATGAATATGCGCAATGAACGGTGGAAAGATGATTTCTCCCCTATCGAAGAGGAGGGTGAATCGTTTGTGGACAAGCTCTACAGCAAAGCCTACCTGCGCCATCTCATCAACGTGAATGAAATATTGGGTTTACAGATTGCATCCATTCACAATCTGGCATTTTATGTCTGGCTGGCGAAGGAGGCAAGAAAACATATTACCGCAGGTGATTTTGGGGGGTGGAAACAAATGATGATTGAAAACGTAACAAGAAGGTTATGAAGACAGGAAACGATTTTCTGAAGCTGAAGCGTCTGGACTGGTACATCATTAAGAAGTTCCTGGGTACCTATATTTTCATGATCGTCCTGATTATCTCAATTGCAGTGGTATTCGACATCAACGAGAAAATAGATAAGTTCATGACGAACAACGCTTCGTTAAATGATATCATTTTTGATTATTACCTCAACTTCATTCCCTTTTATACAAATCTGTTCAGTCCTCTTTTCGTTTTCCTTGCCGTCATCTTTTTCACCTCCAAGATGGCGAACAACTCTGAGATCACGGCCATCCTCTCCAACGGCATCAGCTTCAAGAGGTTGATGAAACCCTACATGATTGCTGCATTGGTGATTGCACTCTTCACCTTTGTCTTCGGAAGCTATTTAATTCCTCCTGCCAATGCCACACGCATTGAATTTGAGCAGACTTTTGTTGATCCGAGAAAGAAAAAAGTGGGAGACCGCGATATTCAGTTCAAGGTAGGACCGGGAACCATTGTCTACTTCGGTAACTTTGATATGGCCAGCAAGACTGGATACAATTTCTCCATAGATCATTTCGACAGCCTGCAACTGGTCTCACGACTTACTGCTCAATCCATTCGTTACGATTCAGCCTATCAGTGGACCATCAATAATTACCAGATTCGGGATTTCGACGGACTGAAAGAGACAATCACACAAGGAACATCTATAGACACCACTCTACGGATAGTCCCTGACGATTTCATCATCGCAAAAACCGATCAGCAAATGATGACATCACCCCAGCTACGCCATTACGTTCGCAGTCAGATAGAAAGGGGAATGGGCAATATACAGGCATTCCAGATTGAGTATCACTCACGCATAGCTTCGGTATTTTCGGCTTTTATTCTCACCATCATCGGCGCTTCACTTGCGGCTCGAAAAGTAAAAGGAGGCATGGGGCTGAACATCGGCATTGGACTGGTGCTGAGCATGGGTTATATTCTTTTCATGACTGTCAGCTCAACATTCGCCGTGAAAGGAGGTATGAGCCCGTTTATAGCGGCATGGATTCCCAACATTATATTTATCGTCATTGCCCTATACCTGTACAAGAAGGCACCGAATTAGCGGTCAGCTATCAGCTTTTTAGGTGGAAGCTTTATAGGGGCAGCGGTTTGGGTTTTAGCTATCAGCGGTAAGCGGTAAGCTAAAAGCTGGATGGTGATAAACCAGAACTCAGAAATAAGTAATAAGAACTCAGAAGTCAGCAATCAAGCTTAAAGCTGAGAGCTGAGAGCTGAATAATTAAAGATATGCAAAGATATCTATTCATTCTTCTGTGGATGGCTGCGGTAAGCTATTCACAGGCTCAGACGAAATACCCGACGATCGTGATCGAGACCAACTACGGTACCATGAAAGCGATGCTGTACGACGATACTCCGGTGCATAACGATCATTA
>JAENWZ010000122.1 GCA_016649795.1 Proteiniphilum sp.
GTGATTGTTACATCTTTGCCGATACCCAATCCGTCGGGATCGTAAGCCACATTGTAATCTATCCTGTTGATCTTGTTTTTGGCAATAAAACCCACGGTTTCAGTACCATCCTCACCTTTCACTACTCCGCCGTAGTAAACATCGAACGTCACATCCTTTGTTACATCTTTTATCTGTAACTTTCCATGCAGCTTGTACTTGTTCTCATTCACTTTCTCAATAGCTGTACTTTCGAATGTCATGACCGGGAATTTCTCCACATCAAAGAAATCGGCACTTCGCAGATGGTCGTCTCGCATAGGTACGCTGGTGTACACACTTGATGTCTCTACATTGAAAAATATTCTCGCCTCTTCAATATTGTCCATGTTGCCGATGATGCCACCGTCAAACTTCTCAAATCTTCCATTCACAAACGTGATTCCGCTGTGCTTCACCTTGAAATTAACGGATGTATGTGCAGGATCTACTTTGTAGTGTGATTGAGCCATCAGCCCGAGAGCGGTGAATAAGGTGATAAGAATGAAGATAATTTTTTTCATACGATTAATCTTTTTTTATTAAAGTCTATGTTGCCTGAGACAGTCATTTTACCGGCATATAAATAATCACGTCCATCCCCTTGCATTGTTTTATTTCGATTTACTATGATTTAACATAATTAGTTACATGTTTGTTCAGTCACAGGATATCGTTTGCCGGTAGAAGAAATTGATGAAAAAAGCAGTATCTTTGTACAACAAAAGCCGCACGATGGTTGTTACTAATCAACTGATAGGCTTTTATGCCCTCATTAAATAAGGTCACAACGACCCTCCAATAATATAGAAACAGTTATGCAAGAATTAAATCAAGATCAAATATTAAACGATTTAACCACCCAGGATTACAAATTCGGATTTACCTCCGACATTGAAACCGAAGTGATTGAAAAGGGGTTGAACGAAGATGTCGTCCGACTTATTTCAGGGAAAAAAGGTGAGCCCGAATGGCTGCTTGAGTACAGGCTGAAAGCCTTTCGTCACTGGCTGACAATGAAACAGCCCGAATGGGCCCATCTTCAGATTCCAGAAATTGATTTTCAGGAGATCATTTACTACGCCGATCCCACAAAGAAGAAATCACCTAAAAGCCTCGATGAGATTGATCCTGAACTGTTAAAGACCTTTGAACGGCTGGGGATCCCGCTGAATGAACAGAAACAACTCACAGGTGTCGCCGTGGATGCGGTAATGGACAGCGTTTCCATTAAAACAACCTTCAAAGAGGTGCTTGCCGAAAAGGGAATCATCTTCAGCTCGTTTAGTGAAGCGGTGAAGCATCACCCCGATCTGGTGAAAAAGTACCTGGGAACAGTTGTTCCCTACAAGGACAATTTCTACGCTACATTGAACTCAGCTGTTTTCAGCGACGGTTCGTTCGTTTATATCCCGAAAGGAGTGCGCTGCCCTATGGAACTATCCACCTACTTCCGTATCAATACGGCCAACACCGGTCAGTTTGAACGCACACTCATCGTTGCCGACGACGACTCATACGTGAGCTACCTCGAGGGGTGCACAGCACCTATGCGTGACGAGAACCAGCTTCATGCTGCCATTGTTGAGATCATTGCTCTTGATAATGCCGAAGTGAAGTACTCCACCGTACAGAACTGGTATCCCGGTGATAAAAATGGCAAGGGCGGGGTCTTTAACTTCGTTACGAAACGGGGTATCTGCAAAGGCAACAACTCTAAGATCTCATGGACACAGGTGGAGACAGGCTCAGCCATCACATGGAAATACCCCTCCTGCATTCTGGCGGGAGACAACTCAGTTGGTGAATTTTATTCAGTGGCTGTCACCAATAACTTCCAGCAGGCAGATACGGGGACGAAGATGATCCACCTGGGAAAGAATACCCGCAGCAGAATAGTATCGAAAGGTATCTCCGCAGGTAACAGCCAGAACAGCTACCGGGGACTGGTGAAAGTATCAAAGAAAGCCGACAATGCGCGCAATCACTCTCAGTGCGACAGCCTGCTGCTTACAGACCATTGTGGTGCACATACCTTCCCATACACCGATATTCAGAATCCTTCAGCTGTGCTTGAGCATGAAGCTACCACTTCCAAGATCAGCGAAGACCAGATCTTCTACTGCAACCAGCGTGGACTGGGAGAAGAAGAGGCGATTGGACTGATCGTCAACGGATATGTGAAGGAGGTGGTGAATAAGCTTCCGATGGAGTTTGCCGTGGAAGCGCAAAAACTGCTCCAGATTAGTCTTGAAGGCAGTGTTGGATAATATCTTTTCCAACGTTCACCAATCGATGGTTTTGATGCCGTGAGCGGATAAATAATCGTTTGTTGTACTAAAGTGCTTGTTTCCAAAGAATCCTCTGTGAGCGGAGAGAGGTGAAGGATGTGGTGATTTCAGGACCAAGTGCCTGTTGGTATCAATAGAAGCCCCTTTTCGTTGTGCGTAGGCGCCCCAGAGAATAAAAACCAGATGATCACGCTCTTCGGCAAGATGCCTTATTGCTGCATCAGTAAACTCCTCCCATCCTTTTCCCTGGTGCGAACCGGCACGATGTGCCTGCACCGTCAGCGTTGCATTCAGCAGGAGTACCCCCTGCCCGGCCCATCTTTCCAGATTCCCGGAACGGGGAATAGGTTTACCAAGATCATTCTTTATCTCCTTGTAGATATTCAGGAGTGAGGGTGGAATCTGTACACCCTCATTCACGGAGAAGCATAGTCCGTGTGCCTGTCCCGGTTCGTGATAGGGATCCTGCCCCACGATCACCACTTTCACATCATCGAAAGAACAGCTGTTGAAGGCATTGAAAATGAGCTTTGCCGGCGGATAGACGGTTTTGCCGGCATACTCCTGACGTATGAACCGGGTTAACGATTTGAAATACTCTTTTTCAAACTCCTCTTTCATATGCACTTTCCAGCGCTGCTCCATTTTCACATCCATGCTTCAACAGTTTTTAAAGGTTGCTAAATTACAAAATCTTTCAACAACAGAAAAAACGAATTCTGAAAATAGAATTGAATCCTCTGATAAATGCTAATTTGTATTTATTCTCAGACAAGTATATACATAGAAAAGAGGGTAAAATCATATGGTGATACCCTCTTGTAGCTAAATATCAGGATAATAATTAAATCAGAAAAACACCCTGCTGCTTTGCTTCTTCACGCATCTCCTGCGGCCAGAGACTGGACTGTATCTCACCTATATGTGCTTTGCGCAGGTAATACATACACAATCGCGACTGACCTATTCCTCCTCCTATAGAGAGAGGCAGTTCATTGTTCATCAGACGTTTATGGAAATACAACGAAAGGCGATCCTCTTTACCTCGGGCATGTAACTGACGTTCCAGTGATGCGGCATCGACGCGTATTCCCATTGATGAGAGCTCCACCGATTTTTCCAGCACGGGATTCCATACCAGGAGATCACCGTTCAATCCCTGAAAACCATCACTGTTCACAGTACTCCAGTCGTCGTAGTCGGGCGCACGTCCGTCATGCGGTTCACCGCCGGACAACGGTGCACCGATACCGATGATGAATACTGCTCCGAACTCTTTTGTAATTGCATCTTCCCTTTGTTTTGCATCCAGCGCGGGATTCTTTTGAAGCAGCTCTTCTGCGTGAATGAATGTGATCTCAGCGGGGAGCTGTGGTGTGATCGCCGGGAACAACTCAAAAACAAGGTACTCTGTACGCAGCATGGCGGCATAGATCCTCCTGACGATTCCCTTCAGGAACGCAATGGAGCGATCCTTCTCTGCTATTACCAGCTCCCAATCCCACTGATCTACGTAGAGTGAGTGCAGATTGTCCAGCTCTTCATCAGCACGGATAGCATTCATATCGGTATAAATCCCAAATCCCTCTTCAATCTCATAATCGGCAAGAGTTAACCTTTTCCATTTCGCCAGAGAATGTACGATCTCTGCATTCTTGTCGTTCATATCCTTTATGGGAAAGCGTACGGGCCGCTCTACCCCATTCAGATCGTCGTTGATACCGGTACCGCTCTCCACGAAAAGAGGAGCGGTCACACGCCGCAGACGCAGTTCTGAAGAGAGGTTGACCTGAAAAAAATCCTTGATGTTTTTTATTCCCAGCTCCGTCTGCTTTAAGTTCAAAAGCGGAGCGTAACCGGCAGGAATTTGCAATTGTGACATGTTATAATAAATGTATGTTCAGTTTTGAATAGACAAAGGTATCATTATTTTTCATTTTGTCAAATAAAAATGGGAATAAAACTACATTATGACATAATTAAGGTCAAATAATAATCATAAATTGCAAAAAATATTTAAATGATTATCATTTTCGCAATTAAAAACTATCCAGTCTGCCCACCAGTTCATTCACCGAAGAGATGTGATGCCGGTCGAGGTAATCGTTGATGCCATCCACAATCTTCACCGATGCAGCGGGATCGACAAAATTGTAAGTGCCAATCTGTATGGCATCAGCTCCCGCAAGGATAAACTCTATGGCATCCTTCCAGTCTGTGATCCCTCCCATCCCGATAATCGGAATTTGAACGGCGTGAAACACCTGCCACACCATACGCAGGGCGATGGGTTTGATGCAGGGACCTGAGAGTCCGCCGGTAATGGTGGAGAGCTTCGGTTTTCTGCGTTCCACATCAATTGCCATACCGAGGAAGGTGTTGACGAGCGACACGGCATCGGCTCCCTCCGCCTCCACCGCACGAGCAATCTCGGCAATATCGGTCACGTTGGGAGAGAGTTTCACGATCAGTGTCTTCGGATAAACTTCACGTACTGCTTTCGTCACGCTCGCGGCCGAAGCACAGGATGTGCCAAAAGCCATCCCGCCCTCTTTCACGTTGGGACAAGAGATATTGAGTTCAATCGCCGGCATCTTCTCCAGTCCGGCCAGTTTCTCTGCACATGCCACATAGTCCTCAATGGTAGAGCCCGAGACATTCACAATCATATGTGTATCATAATCCCTGATCACCGGATAAAGATGCTCCACGAAATAATCCACACCCTTGTTCTGAAGTCCCACGGAATTGAGCATACCCGAGGGCGTTTCAGCCATCCTGGGGTAGTCATTCCCCTGTCGTGGTTCAAGGGTAGTTCCTTTCACGAAAACACCTCCCAGGCGTCCCAAATCGATAAAATCGGCATATTCAGTTCCGTAACCGAAGGTGCCCGAAGCAGTCATTACCGGATTTTTCAGTTGTAAATCTCCTATTTGTACCTCTAATCTAGCCATGTGAGTTCATTAATGTTAAAGACTGGTCCTTCGGTGCAGGCGCACACATTCCCTCTGATCGTTTTCTCTATGCAACATAAACAGGCGCCAAAGCCGCACGCCATCAGATTCTCCAGGGAGACCTCGCACGCAATACCATTTTTGTGGGCATATTGAGCAACAGCAACCATCATCGGTTTGGGTCCGCAGGTGAAGATAAAATCATATCTACTGTTTTGTAAAAGGGAGTGATGGGTTACAAACCCTTTCTCACCTAACGATCCGTCTACAGTAGTGCAATAGAGTGTGCCGTATTTTTCAAAATCTTTTCGCTGCAGAATATCTCTTTTGCTACCTCCACCCAGCAGAAAATCACAGGAAAAACCTTTTTCATTGAACCTTTTTCCAAGAAATAGCATGGGAGCGGTACCCACGCCTCCTCCCACGAGCAGGAAGTTTCCCCTTTCTTTCGGAATAGTGAACGAGTTACCCAACGGAAAAATCAGGTTCATCCTGTCTCCTGCCGCTGTTTCACATATCCTGCCCGTTCCTTCTCCGATTACCTGAATCAACAGCCATATCTCGTTATTCTCTTTGTCGACAAAGTTGACAGAGATGGGTCTTCTTAAAAATATGCGAGGTGAATTATCGACCAAAATCTGGACGAACTGCCCCGGACAGATTTCCGGTAACATCTCGTTGTTAGCAGGGGTGACCTTGATCAGATGATTTTGATCGTTCAGCTTCTCATTGGAGCGAACAGTGAAATCGAGTTGCTTCATCGTGTAATAATTTTATTGCGTACAAATTTACATCATAATTTTCAAATAGGACGAAGAGAAACAAAATTAGATGTAACAGATGAGTAGGCCCTGGTTGGCCTGATAAATAAAAAAGAGTAATGTTGTGTTTAACCTTTCACCTGATGCGGAATAAAAGTCTCAAAGGTGTTGTCACTGTAATAAATAATTATTTGAGTGATATTCTTATCAGCTGTTTTTTCAGTCCCAACAAACTTGTTTACTGGTGATTGAAGGTGATTTATCATCTTGTTAAGCTCCATTTCCTTTGGTTTTTCAATCTCTTCGGGCTCTTTGTCGGGTTTTATGTCGTTCTGACTGAATAAATCGGGTTCTTTTGGAATAGAATCACTGTCGACACCCTCTTTATAGATACTTCCGGTACCATTGAGCAGCCACTCTGGATTGATGGAGTTCATTTTAGTCAATATTCTTGTAACTACATCGAGACTCGGATTATTTCTTCCGTTCAGGATATGAGACACAATTGCTCTGTTGATTTGCAACCTGTCGGCAAATTTTGCAGGAGTCAGGTTTTCATTTTCCATGATAATTTTTATACGATCCTTCATAAAATCTACACTTATTGATTACGTGAATATTTATTCACTCCGGAAATGGTTACACAAATGTATAATTAATTATTTACAAATGGAGAGATACACGATA
>JAENWZ010000230.1 GCA_016649795.1 Proteiniphilum sp.
CCTGAAAAGGCTACTTGTACACCAAAGATGCTTGAAGAGGCAGTACGGAATAATGTAAATTCCTATAAATACAGTTTTTCCGAAACACTTTTCCGGCTACCGGAAAAACAGAAAGAGCTGTTGATTGCCATTGCCAGAGAGGGAGATGCGGAAGCACTTACATCGGGTGATTTTGTCAATAAATACAGCCTCTCCTCCCCCAGCTCGGTGCAGGCAGCACTGAAAGGGCTCGTAGAGAAAGATTTCGTAACGGTGGAGATGGGTGTTTATCGGGTATATGACAAATTTCTCGCGATATGGCTCGACGAGAATTATTGAACCGATGGCTTCTGATTTATAGGGCACCATGACTCATTCAATGATTCCTTTACCATTCTAACGCAATCAATATGTCTGAATATCGACTTGAAATATGTGCCAACTCGGTTGCCAGTTGCCTGGAAGCCCAGAAGGGAGGAGCATACAGGGTGGAGCTATGTGCAGCCATACCCGAAGGAGGTACCACACCTTCCTATGGTGATATTGCCCTGGCGCGTGAGCTGCTGGAGATCAAGCTCAACGTGATTATCCGTCCCCGTGGTGGTGATTTCCTCTACTCTGCTCTGGAGCATAAGATCATGCTCAAAGATATTGAGAATGCCCGTAAGCTGGGTGCCGACGGCGTGGTGATCGGCTGCCTCACCGCTGAGGGAGAGGTCGACATGCAGCGAAACAGAGAGCTGATAGATGCAGCAGAGGGTATGAGCGTGACCTTCCACCGTGCCTTCGATATGTGCCGTGATCCGTTCGAAAGTCTTGAGAAGATTATCTCGCTGGGATGCGACAGGATCCTCACATCGGGGCTACAACCCAGGGCAGAGCAGGATATCGGATTACTGAAACAGCTGGTGGTGAAAGCTGGTGAGCGTATAATCATTATGCCGGGCAGTGGTGTGAATGCGCAAAATATTACCCGGATTGCAAGAGAGAGCGGCGCTCGGGAGTTTCACCTCTCCGCCAGAAAACCAGTGGAGAGTGGAATGATGTACCGCAACCCGAATGTTAAGATGGGAGGGGGAGCTGTCGTGATCGATGAATACACACAACAGGTCACCGCTGCGGAGATCGTAAGAAGCACGTTACTGGCACTGGATTAAGTAAGTATCAATTCACAATATATAAATTGAAAGAAAATGAAGAGTATCATCAGACTAGGCATGACATTGGCACTCATATGCCTTATGGCTTCCTGCGGGTCAGGAGGCAGTAAAAGTACCACAGTAGCCGACTACGAGGTAGTGCCCCTTCCCCGGGAGATCATCGCGTCGGAAGGAGCAGCGTTCACCCTCTCCAGTGCAACTAAAATCATCTTCCCCGAAGGGAACGAAAAAATGCAACGCAATGCAGAGTTCCTGTCCGAATTCATGGAGATATCTACTGGTATAAGGCCGGCCATCACCACTACCACATCAGAGCAGAATGCCATTATTCTCTCCCTAGGGCTGGATCATGAGAACAGCGAAGCCTATCAGATTGCTGTCACCGGAGAAACGATCAGGATTAAGGGTGCTTCAGAAGCAGCGCTGTTTTACGGCATACAGACATTAAGGAAATCGATACCTGTAGGCGACTACAAGTCAGTCTCATTTACACCTGTAACCATCAACGACGCTCCCCGTTTCTCTCACCGGGGGATGATGCTGGATGTGGCGCGCCATTTTCAGCCGGTAGCATTCGTGAAGAAGTACATCGATCTGCTCGCACTGCACAATCTCAACCGCTTTCACTGGCACCTTACAGATGACCAGGGATGGAGAATAGAGATCTACGCCTATCCCAAGCTCACAGAGATAGGATCGATGCGCAGTGAAACGGTGATTGGCAAGAATACGGGAGAGTACGACGGCACACCTCACGGCGGATTCTACACTAAGGAGGAGCTGAAAGAGGTGGTAGCCTATGCGGCTGAGAGATATATCACCATTATCCCCGAGGTGGACCTGCCGGGGCATATGATTGCGGCACTTACAGCCTATCCTGAGCTGGGTTGTACCGGTGGACCGTATGAGGTTGCGGGTGAATGGGGCGTGTTCGAGGATGTACTCTGTCCCGGGAAGGACTCCACCTTCATCTTCCTGGAAGCGGTGCTGACTGAGGTGATGGAGATCTTCCCTTCTGAGTATATCCATATCGGTGGTGATGAGTCACCGAAAACACGCTGGGAAGAGTGCCCCCACTGCCAGGCACGCATCAAAGAGCTGGGACTTAGCGATCACGACGGACATACAGCTGAACACTACCTTCAGAGTTATGTAACAGCTCGCATGGAGGCGTTTCTGAACGATCATGGTCGCAACATCATCGGCTGGGATGAGATCCTTGAAGGTGAGCTGGCTCCCAATGCTACAGTAATGTCGTGGCGTGGTATGGAGGGTGGTATTCAGGCAGCACAGATGGGTCACGATGTGATCATGACACCCACCACCTACTGTTATTTTGATTATTACCAGACCCAGCACACCGATGGCGAGCCGTTTGGTATTGGTGGTTACGTCCCCCTGGAGCTGGTGTACAGCTTTGAGCCGGCACCTGAGATCCTTACGGAGGAGCAGAGAGCCCATATCCTGGGGGCGCAGGCTAATCTCTGGACAGAGTATATCAGAGAAGGGAAGCATGTGGAATATATGACGCTGCCGCGACTGGCCGCGATGAGTGAAGTACAGTGGATGCGACCGGAGAAGAAAAATTATGATCTGTTCCTCACCAGGCTGCCCCGGCTGCTGGCACTCTACGACAAAATGGACTACAACTATGCGACACATGTTTTCGATGTAGAGGCTGAGTTCACACCCAATTTCGACACCAATGCGCTGGATGTGGTATTTAACACCATCGACAATGCTCCGGTCTATTATACGCTGGATGGGAGTGAACCAACCGAATCATCGTTGAAGTATGAAGGTAAGTTCGATATCCGCGAGAGCTCCCAACTTAAAGCTGTGGCCATACGCCGGGGAGTGAAGAGCAAGCTGTTCACCGAGATGATTGAGTACAGCAAATCGAGCTATATGCCGGCGGAACTGCTAACCACACCGGCCCCCAATTACAGCTACTCCGGTGCCGACATGCTTGTGGATGGCCTCCATGGAACCAGCACCAACTACCGTACCGGCAGGTGGATTGGTTTTCAGAGTGAGGACCTGGTTGTGGTGATTGATCTGCTGCAACCCACGGAGATCTCCTCGGCTGAGATCCGCAATACAGTGGTCACCGGCGACTGGATCTTCGATGCCTCTGCAATTACGATCGAATCGTCGACAGACAATCAATCATTCACCACCGTTATCAGCAAAACAATCAGTGATGAGAAGAGCGAGCACTGGTCAGACATCTCTACCCATTCGCTATCGTTCGAACCGGTCACTGCTCGTTACTTTAAGGTGACCGTAAGACCGTCTGTGATGCCCGCGTGGCATCCCGGCAACGGGAACAGGGCCTTTATCTTTGTAGATGAGATCATGTTAAACTAAGCTGAGATATGCTTATAACCAAAAGCGCCGTTTCTCCCGGGAAACGGCGCTTTTTTAATGCAATCACTGCTGACGCTTATTTTTGCAGGGCATAGAGCATCTGTATCTCCTCAGCCCAAATGGTTTCATCGGGAGTCTCCAGAATAAGAGGCATATCATCAAACCGCGGATCGTTCATGATAAATGAGAAGAGGTC
>JAENWZ010000372.1 GCA_016649795.1 Proteiniphilum sp.
ATGAAGTAAACAGGGGTACAGCTCCAGGCGTGGCAGTAGCTGTTGATGGGATAAAAATTGTAGGGGGAGAGTAGATCATTTTTCGGGTCGTATGCTTCCCAAAATGTGTCTGCCCCTTTTTCAATCATTCCTCCCCAATAATTTGTAAGTGCTTTCTTTGCCTCTTGATGGAGCCCGCTATCTATCAGTGACTGGATATAATAATGGTATAGATAGGGTGTTCCCGGATAACATACGTTCTCCGCATTCGAAAGATTCGTCAGCGCTTTTTGTGCTTCTTTTTCTGTCGCCACACCACTTAAAATCATCCAGACCTGAGAGGCATAGGAGACCTGCTTGCTCAGTGTACCCACGAAAAATCCGGATCTCCTGTCATAAAAATTGTTGCGGGCTGCATGTATCATTCTCTTTATCATTGATGGGATCTCTTTCACTTCACTTTCCTTACCGATCATTTGAGCAAGTTCGACAGTTTCCTGTAATGCAAATATGGAAACACCTTGCAGAGAGACCTCTTTATGTAGCTCTTCCCGCCAGTCTATAAAGATCCACCATTCTTTGTTGGCTCTGACAAAATCCATCAACCCCTCTTCGTTTAAGTATTCACGGATGATGTCAAGTTGTCTTTTTGCAACGGGCCATAGATCCAACGCTGTTTGTTTGTCGCCGGTGGCTTCAAGATAATCTTTCAGGGTAGCATTATAGAGCAGGGCATATTCCAGCAGAAACAGCCTTTTATCACCATGTGGTTCAGGTCTCTCATAGACACAGGGATGCAGATAGCCGTTGGTATGGCTTAATCCTGCCAACAGGTAGAGGCATCTTCGGGTGAGATCATATTGCCCGAACGAATAGTTATTGCTCATGGATTGCAGGTACAAATCGCCTATCCATAATCGCTGATCTCTTTTCGGACCATCCTCATAAACTGTTTGCATACATTCCCTGAGTGTGTTCAATGCAACCTGATCTATCTTCATGATCATCTCATCTGCAGATGAATGAAGTGGTGGGGGCGTGGAGGCTGCCGATGATGTTGCGTGACATTTCATCTCAGAAATATGAAAATCGAAGTGAGGCGATGCGACAACTTCAATTTTTACGTACCTGAAGGAGAGCCTGCGGGGGATGGTAATGGTGTTGGGTAGAGTCATTACCGTTACAATTTCATCCTGAAGCCATGCCCTGCTCAATCCACCCGTGTACGGGTCGAAAGGAACAGCCATCTCTGAGGGTACCTCGCCGAAAGTGAATTTTAACCGTAATGGTGAATCGGGAGTGACCTGAGTAGGCTTGATGACAAAGGTGAAATAGCCGGTCAGATGCGCGCCGAAATCAAGAATCGTTGGTTGGGTTTTATGCAGTGTCGTGGCATAAAAGGAGTCGACGGATGATGCATAGAGAGCTTCCCATCCTTGAAAGGCCTGTTCGTTCTGTACTATTTTCACCACGGCGACTGGTTTCTTCTCGGTGACAACTAGTTCTGGGAGGTTCGATGCTGCTTTTTGCAGCCATTGATCTCTGCCGGATCTGTAAAAGTCGGTCTGCGCTGTAAGTCGCTCACCGGCAATCATCAGGCATACTGTCAGTAAAGCGATGTAAAACTTTTGCATTGTTGTTTATTTTGTTTTATAAACGAAATTAAATCTCCCTCCCGGTGCTGTGTCTCCGTTCACATACCAATC
>JAENWZ010000422.1 GCA_016649795.1 Proteiniphilum sp.
ATTCCAGATTGGCAGTCCACTGTTTGACAGGATTGAGATTAACCTTCATCCACTCAATGCATCAGGGAAGAAGTTCATTATAGAAACAGAGGGTAATACTTCGGATGCATACTATATCCAATCAGCCACACTGAATGGAAGTCCACTGGACAAATATTGGATCTATCGGGATGAACTTTTCAATGGGGGGACACTTAAACTTAATATGGGTGCTCAACCTAACGAAAAATGGGGTGTTGAGTGATGACAAAACCTTTATCAGCCATATTTCTACTTTTAATGATCTGCTTATCAGGTTACAGTAATCCCAAATCGGGCATAATCTGGCAGATAGGCACTGAGGACAGGAGCGCTGCTGAATTTGCTTTGGCACCCGATCTGTATGAAACGTTCCTGGAGAACGATTTTGGCTGGGAGGACCGCTACTATCTGGTGGGTAAATCGAATCCAAAAGAGCACTTTCCCTATGTACTTCCCGGTCCTGCTGACAGTTGGGGTGGAACAAGCAGCACAGCCGGTATCAGAGCGCATGTGCTGAATATCCTCTTCAGAATGAGATCGGTGCCGGAGGATGGAGAGATAAAGCTGATTATCAACATCCTCGATACCCATCATGCCAGTCCGCCCTACTTTAAGGTGACCGTCAACGGTCGTTCATGGAAATATTTGCTGCCAAAGGGTGGGGGCGACGCTTCGCTCTCAGGTGATTATGAGAAATGTATCCATCACAGAATAGAGATTCTCCTGGAGAAAGGGTTGATCAAAGAAGGAGGCAATGAGATCTCTCTCACAAGCCTGGAAGGATCCTGGCTGATCTTCGATGCGATCCGCCTCGAAGGGGCTACAGATGCAGTGACAGAAGAGAAGATAGGGCAGGCATATCTCCGCGGTGTGGAGGTGGCTCAATACCAGACAGTTGATCCTCCGGCACAGCCGTTGCTGATTGATCTGGAACATCTGGAGGGCTCCCCGCTGGTGGAGGTGACACTCGATGGAGAGAGTATCCTTTCAGAACAACTGGAGGAGGGGAGGTATCTGCTGGAGGCTCCCATGCCGGCGGTTACTTCAAAGCAGCAGAGCAGCTATGAAGTAATGATCGATGGTCGCTCTGTCGAGACAGGAAGAGTGAACAGGTCGCCGCAGAAGCCTGTTACC
>JAENWZ010000067.1 GCA_016649795.1 Proteiniphilum sp.
AGATATGCTGCTGCACAGCTGCCGGCACACGAGAGATAAACCGGTCACCCATGCGGACATAAGCCCACTCTTTCCGGCTCCATTCATCACCTGAGGCCGTTTTCTCATCAAGTGAGTAGAACGGGAAGTTGAGCGCAGTAAGAAAAGCGATCTTATTGGCATAGAGATCGTCGGTCAGATGGGCCGAGGCATCGTAGCTGCCGAACAGCATATCCACCGGGGTAATATCCGGGCCCTCCAGCTGCAGCGGTTCCTTCAGCTTCAGATCCATCTTGTTGTAATAGCCGCCCAGCACCTCGAAGTTGCGCTCCAGTGCAACGAAAAGCGAAGAGAGCTGTGCCGTGTCGGCAACGAACGAAGATTGGCAGAACTGCGCGAACGCATCCTCCGTCCCGTCAGACTCGCGCCAGAGGGCGGCGACCTGCTGCACACCCCGTTCGATGCGGAAGGCGGATGCCTCACCGAGTGAGTCTTTCAACTCTGCTATGACCTGTTCTGCATAAGTATCGGGAATAAACAGAGATTCTTGCATATCGTTCTGACTCTTTTGACTGGTTGTGCATGCCATCAATCCTAACAGTAAAGAAAGGGCGAAAAATTTATTTATCTTCATAATAAGATGATCTGTAATCAATATTTTCACTATCAACGGATAGAAACAAAGTCAATTCCACAAATTTAGCAGTTTTTTCCGGAAAGTATAAACAATTTCTCTGTAAACATTTCTCCCTTTCTATCCGTTTAACTGGTTCAGGGAATTTGTATCATTTCCGATCCGTTTTTAATACCCAGTCATTATGAACCGAAGAACATTTATCAAAAGATCATCCCTCGCCACGGCAGCCGTTGCCACAGGAGTCCACACACCGCTCTTTACACAAAACAACAGATTGAAGATTGGGACCGGATACGCCTTCACCGAGGGACCTGCCGTCGCTAAAGACGGGAGCGTCTTCTTTACCGACCAGCCCAATGACCGCATCTACCGCTGGGATGAGAAAGAAGGTATCTCACTCTGGATGGACGGGACCGAACGATCCAACGGCATGTACTTCAACAACGACGACCAACTGGTCGCCTGTGCCGATGAGCAGAACCGGATCATCCTCATCGATAGCAACCAAGAGATGAAAGTCCTCTTCGAGGAGTTCGAAGGGAAGCACCTGAACGGCCCCAACGACCTCTGGATCGCTCCCAACGGGGATATCTACTTCACCGATGCCTATTATCACCGGAACTACTGGCCGGAAGGACACAGCGAGATACAGGAGGCAAGAGGGGTCTATCGCCTCACTCCCGGAAGGGTGATCACCCGCGTGATTGACGACTATAAACAGCCCAACGGCATTGTCGGGACACCCGACGGCAAAACACTCTATGTAGCTGATATTGAAGACCGGAAAATATGGAGGTATGAGATCCTGCCCGACGGCACACTGGACGGTAAAACCTTCTTTGCCCCTCACGGCTCGGACGGGATGACCATCGACAACCGGGGAAATATCTATCTGACAATGGGAAAAGTATGGGTCTACTCGCCCGAGGGTGAGCTGATCAGGGAGATTGACGTGCCGGAAAGTCCCTCCAACCTTTGCTTTGGAGGGGAAGAGCGCGATATCCTCTTTATCACCGCCCGCACCTCGGTCTATACCCTGAAAATGAATGTAAAAGGCGTGTAGTAAAATTAAATAACATGAAATCTTTATTAGTTATTTTAATGATCTTCGCCAGTGTAACACTGGAAAAGTGTGGTACTGAAAACCTTAATTTGAGTGAAAGTAAAGAATATTTCCCTCTGCCCGACTCTTTGGGAGGCTGGAGAACATTATCCAATAGTCAAGATGTAAAAAAGATTGTCGGCGTTGACCCTGAAAAATTGGATAGCGCCTTTGACTTTGTACGTACTACAACTGAAAACGGTGGGTTGCTGGTCGTCAGAAACGGATATCTTGTATACGAAAAATATTTCGGCAAGGGACAACGTGATGCTACACCTAATTTAGGCTCGTGTGGTAAGTCATTCACAAGTATTGCCACAGGAATCTTAATGGAGGAACACCCCGATCTTTTCCCCCGGGGTCTGGATCAAAAAATCTTCACACCCGATTATCTTCCACCCAATGCATTCCCATTATCCGACAATCGGATGGCAGATATTAATTTGGGACAGCTCTTAAGTTTTACCGCAGGTATCAGGGGTAATAACCCGGTCATTGTTAACGGAAAAGCGCATGAAATTGATCCTGTGGGCCCCGACGGATGGTATGCCGTGGTAGATGAATATGCCTTGGGAGTAAAAGAGGGGAAAATGGGCAATGTGCCGTTTAGCACCAAATCACTGTGGTGTGATCCCGGCGGTGGTTATTCCTATGCTACCGCATCCATTCATATCGCCTCCGTCATGCTTCGCCACATTACCGGCACCGAACTGGAAGATTATATTGAATCGCATCTGGCCGGACCACTGGGATGGGGACGGTGGGGATTCGGATATAAATATGCCAAACAGGTCACTCACACTCCGGGAGGCGGGGGTATTGCTCTGAGGAGCACTGATATGTTGCGTTTCTGTTACCTCTTGCTGCATGAAGGAAGATGGAACGGTAAACAGGTGATATCTAAAAAATATGTCCGGGCAGCGACAACTGCTTCTCCGTACAATCCCCATTTCCCTTACAGTCTCCAGTTCAATGTCAACACCAGGGGAGAAGTCAATGAATTACCCAAAGATGCCTTCTGGAAAATCGGATCTGGCGGACACTGTCTCTATGTTGTCCCGTCGCTGGATATGATTGTATGGAAAATGGGCGGAAGAGATGGCCAGTACGGCAGCAATGACACGGGTCTTCCCGAGCCGGAAGCTATGCCCAATCCAATTCAACCTCTCTCAGCTGACAGTGATAACAGAGGAGATATATACACAAAAACATTGGAAATGGTCATTGCGAGTTGTATAAGACCTTAGTATTCGTAATTAACGATGAACATATAAAACGAGCATGAGAAATATTTTAGTTTTTATCGCATGAAAAAGAGATTATTAAACAAGTTGAGTGCTGCTTTTATAGTGATCTTTATGATCACAGGCTGCGCTATCATGAAAAATGAGAAACCTGAGACAGTAGTTACGATACGAGGTGATAAGTGGTATTATAATGGGGAGGTGATCAACCCGGGAACACCCGCCGAAGGGTTGTTAATGAATGTCCGGATGGTCAATTCGGTTTTTGAGGATCGCGGGCAGAAAGCCCCGGAAATATACAGGGACTTCAACCCTGAAATGAATACCGACGCGTTTATTTCCATGATTCCGGAGTATGTGGCCAGTGGTATTAATGCGTTTACCATCTCACTCCAGGGAGGAACCCCGGGATACGAAGGAGCTGTCAACACTGCTTTCAACTCTGATGGCTCTCTACGGGAAGATTATCTGGAAAGGGTTGAGAAGGTGATTAAAGCATGCGATAAAAGTCATGCTGTGGTGAACATTTCCTGTTTTTATCAGCGTCAACATTCTCATTTCTCAGCACTTTCAGGAAAAGAGAGTATCAGAAATGCATTGAGGAATACAGTGGAATGGATCAGAGAAAAAAGATTCACCAATGTTATTCTTGAAATATCCAACGAATACCGCCACAGCGGTTACTGTAACTGGCAGGAGGGAGAATGGCTGATGAGTGAAGCCGGGCAGGTAGAACTGATTCAGCTGGCTAAACAGCTTAACCCCAATCTGCTTGTAAGCACCAGCGGAATGGGTGATGGGAAACTGCACAGTTCGCTGATTGAAACGGCCGATTTTCTGCTCATCCACTTCAACAATACAGCCATCAACAAGTATGCTTCTATTATTGGTGAATTGAAGAAATACGGCAAACCGGTGGTGTGCAACGAAGACGACAAATTAAACAATGCGGGTGCCATGGCGTTAAAGGAATCGGTGTTGAACGGTTGCGGATGGGGTTATATGAACTTAGAAAAGAACCAGACATTTCCGTTTGACTTTGAAGGGGTAAACGACGATCCTGAGGTATACGACATGTTCAGCAACGTAACTACACCCGGATATAATATTATCGACTAGTTTCCTGACTACGAGTGTATATAACCGTTCATATAAAAAAATGTATTCAATGAAACATCTATGCTATTTGAGTATGTAAATTTATATGGGATATCGATGGCCCTCAGTTTTTTTCCCGGGTAGAAAATCCCGGCTTTAATCTATGTTTGTAACGAGTATACTAACAATAAAATAGACCGACATGAATGAAATCGACAAGTATGTAAAAACCCACGAGAAACGTTTTCTGGACGAACTTTTTGAACTGATCCGCATCCCTTCCGTCTCATCGCTGCCGGAGCACAAGCCCGACATGTACCGGGCTGCAGAAAAATGGAAAGAGATCCTTCTCGCTGCCGGTGCCGACAAGGCCGAGGTGATGGAGACCGACGGCAACCCGGTGACCTACGGGGAGAAGATCATCGACAAGAATGCATCCACTGTACTGGTCTACGCCCATATGGATGTGATGCCGGTTGATCCGATAGAACTCTGGAAGACCAAACCTTTCGAACCGGTGGTGAAGGATGGAAAGATCTGGGCACGCGGCGCTGATGACGACAAGGGACAGTCCTTTATGCATGCCAAGGCATTCGAATATCTTGTACAGTCGGGCACGCTGGATTGCAATGTGAAGTTCCTCATCGAAGGGGAAGAGGAGGTAGGCTCCCCCAGTCTCCCCAAATTCTGCAAGAAGCACAAGAAGATGCTGCAGGCCGATGTGATCCTGGTATCAGACACCTCGATGATCGCTCCCGACGTCCCCTCCATTACGACGGGGCTGCGGGGACTGGCCTACTGGCAGGTGGAGGTGACAGGCCCTAATGTAGACCTTCACTCGGGCCTCTTCGGCGGCGCCGTGGCCAACCCTATCAATCTCCTTTCAAGGATGATCGCGCAAACAACAGACGACGATGGACGTATCCTGATCCCCGGCTTCTACGATGATGTGGTTGAGGTCTCCCGGAAAGAGCGCAACATAATGGCGAAAGCCCCCTTCTCACTGAAAAATTATAAGAAGTCACTCGACGTGAAAGAGCTGTTCGGTGAAAAAGGATACAGTACCAACGAGCGCACCGGCATCCGTCCCACGTTCGATGTGTGCGGCATCCGGGGAGGCTACACCGGTGAAGGAGCCAAGACGGTGTTGCCGTCGAAAGCGTATGCCAAGATCAGCACCCGACTGGTACCCAACCAGGACCACAACAAGATCGCAAAATTGTTTGTAAAATACTTCGAGTCGATCGCCCCCAAGTCGGTGAAGGTGAAGGTGGAGTACCTCCACGGCGGTCCCTCCTATGTCTGCCCCATCAGCCTGCCGGCCTATCGGGCGGCGGAGAAAGCCTACAAGGAGGTCTATGGCAAGGAGCCGGTGCCGGTACGTTCCGGCGGCAGCATCCCCATCATCGCCACCTTCGAGGAGATCCTGGGCATTAAGTCGGTGCTGATGGGCTTCGGCCTGGGGTCCGATGCGATCCACTCACCCAACGAGAACTTCCCCCTGGAACAGTTCTACAACGGGATCCGCACCATCCCGTTATTCTACAAATATTTTAAAGAGGAGATGAAACAATAGGTTTCATGGGTACTGTCAATAAATAAAAAGCAATATTATGAGAACTTATACAACATTATCAGAAGCCATCAACGATCTGGCAAAAAAAGGCTACACGGCCAATTTTAATATCGAGAACGACTGTATCGTTTGTGCTGAAAACATGCTACAGCTTCATCCGGAAGAATTCGAAATTGACGATGTATATCGCTTCCAGGAGATGTCGGATTTGGATAACGAGAGCATCCTGTATGCCATTTCCTCTTCACAACATCAGTTGAAGGGGTTATTGGTGAATGCCTATGGTATCTATTCCGAAACAGCAACAACCGAGTTGATTGAAAAACTCTCCGAAAGGAAGTGAAACATCTCTGTTCATTCCGAAGGGTGAAAGTGGGACTGTCTGTCAATAGTTCCACCCTCACTCTATGCCCGGAGGTTCATCATCGATGACAACATATGCAGTGTAGCGGGTATTTGCCGTGACAGGTGTCAAAGGCAGATAACCGGAAGATACTTTTTCATTCACCACGACTAACGGGTTTTCCCGCTCCATCTTCTGGTGAAACAGTAGTGCGTTGCCTGGCTGTTTAAAGTAATCCACCCTGAACCTCCCCTGCCCGTCCACCTCCATATACTGATTATGGAAGAGACGTGCCACCATCCCCATATTCATTCGCATATTGATCTCCACGCATGGCTGGACGCTGTATCCTTCACCGGTTTCGCAGATCATCATATCCACTCCCGCATAACCGGTATACGATGGGAAATAAAGGGCAAGTTTCCCTAAAAGAGTTTCACGCAGACGGTGCAGCAGGACTATAGGAACATAGGCAGAAAGATTCTCCTCAATCCGCCTGTCGGAGAGCAGCTCATTTCCCATGTAGGCACCCGATTTAGCGGAGCGAAACAGCGAATAACCTGCAAAGCGGCACTCTCCCTTATTCAGGTAAAACTCCATGGCGAAATCCTCCACCCGCTGCATGACCGACTCGACCACCACCCCTCCCTGCTCAAGGATCACCCGCCGGCACCAGTCGGTCTGCTTGTCGGTGATCTTCCAAAGGATTCGTATCAGTCCCTTGCCACTACCGGAAAGAGGCATCTTCAGCAGTTTATCTCCGGGAAAGGATCGAAGGTACGCCAGCAGCTCATCCAAAGAGGTGAAATAGTGCGACTCCCCACAGAAGGCGGGCTCCTCCACTTGCAGCTCCCGCAACATGCGTACGGCATGCTGTCTGCCGGAATCATGCCGTAATTGTTTCAATATATCCATCGTTGGCAACTTTTCTTCCGGCACACCCAGTGAAAGCAGTCTCTTTCTCAGTGAAGGATTCCATCCCCAGGGAACAACCACATGCTGAGGGTGCAGCTTGATATCAGATAAAGGGATCAGTGAAGATGAAACGGGTAAAATGTTTTTGATGCTATGCAAAAAGGATCGGTTCTCTTCACCTTCCGCAATCACTGATGCTCCACGGGCATACCAGATCGGGAGCAGTGCCAGCTCCTGAGCCATCTTTGCAGCTGTAGCGGGCGGTGTATAGTTTGCTGAGAAATTGGCCAGTGCCAGATCGTTGTCGGGATTGAAGAGATACATCTACAGGTAGTCTTTGATCTCAATCTCTCCATTCACTGCCAGGAGGGCATTCTCGGCCAGTGCACCCATCTCATCCTGACCCGGATAGAGGTGCACCGGCGCAATCCGGTACACACGTTCAATAATCAGATTACAGAACCATATACTGTTTGCAATTCCCCCGGTAATCAGGATCGCATCCACTTCGCCTTTCAATACGGTGGACATGGCGCCAATCTCTTTCGCCACCTGATAAGCCATCGCCTCGAGCACCTCTTTGTATTTCTCATCACCATCTTTTGCTTCTTTCTCGGCAATGTAGGCATCGTTGGTTCCCAAGTAAGCAAGCATTCCACCCTTGCCGACTACCATTTCCGCCATCTCACTGTAACTGTACTTCCCGCTGAAAGCTGTTTTCAGTATTGCTCCCATGGGAAGTGTGCCGGAACGTTCCGGCGAGAAGGGGCCATCGCCATCCAGTCCCTGGTTCACATCTATCACTTTACCCTTCTGATGCGCTCCCACGGTAATACCACCTCCCAGATGCACCACAATCAGGTTCATCTCCTCATATTTCTTCATGATCGATTTGGCGTGTGTGCGGGCGATGGCTTTCTGATTCAGGGCATGAAAAACGGAGGTTCTCTCAAAAGAGGGATGACCCGAATAACGTGCCAGGGGCTGTAGCTCGTCCACCACCACCGGGTCGGCGATAAAAGCCTCGGCCGAAGGAAGCATCTTCGCGATATCTGCTGCAATAAGGCCCCCCAGGTTGCTGGCATGCTCTCCCCGTTTGCATTCCAGCAGATCGGTCCTCATCGCTTCATTCACCCTGTAGACACCCGATCCGATCGGCTTCACCATCCCTCCCCGGCCAATCACTACATCTATCGACTCCAAATGCACATCGGCACTTTTCAGTTCTTCGTAAATAATATCTTTACGGTACTCATATTGATCAGTGATCCTGCTGAATTGACTTAACGCTTCGGGGGAATGTTTGATGGTCTTCAGAAAGATCACCTTCTCCTGCTGGAAGATCGCAATCTTCGTGGAGGTAGAACCGGGGTTAATCACTAATATACGTGTATTTGTTGCCATCTGAATCTCTTATTTATTGGTTGATCTAACTATTCCTAATTACCGGCAAATTGATGCTGCCAGAGCGATTGAGAGCAGTTTGCTTCTTTCGTCGTCTGAGCGTGATGTAAGCACTATTGGTACGGAGGCACCCATCACCACGGCAGCCGAAACCGCTCCTCCCAGGAAATTGAGTGCCTTGTAGAACATGTTGCCCGCTTCAATATCGGGTGCGAGGATCACATCACAGTCGCCAGCAACCTCTCCCTCAATACCTTTGTGTCGCGCAGCATCCCTGTTCACTGCGATATCAATGGCAAAGGGACCGTCCACGATACATCCCTTTAACTGACCCCTCCTGTTCATCTCTTTCAGCATGGCGGCATGTACAGTCGCCTCCATTTTGGGATTTACCTTCTCCACGGCAGCAGCAATGGCCACTTTGGGATTTTCTATTCCAAGACGGTGACATGCCTCAACCGCATTATGGATGATCAGCACTTTTGCATCCAGATCGGGTGCAATATTCATGGCCACATCGGTCACACAAAGGATTTTATGGTAATAGGGGGACTGAAAGAAGGCCACATGGCTCAGCAGCTTATCGGTTCGCAGTACGGAATCTTTATCCAGCACTGCTTTCAGAAAATCCGATGTGGGCAGGAACCCTTTCATCATGATATCCGCCTCACCGCGCTTCACTTTGTCGACTGCTATTCGCGCGGATATAGCCTCTCCTTCGCGGTTGTCGACAACCTCCACCTTGCTCAAATCGAACCCAATAGCGTGCGCGATAAGTGTTATCTTCTCCTGATTCCCTATCAGCAAAAGCCGAACAATCTCCTCTTGCATCGCTGCCTGCAAAGCTTTCAGCAGATGTTCATCTTCGGCTGCAGCGACGGCGACAGTTTGTCTTGCTCCACTCTTGGCTTTTTGAATCAGTTCATTCAAATTGCAGATCATATCAACTGTTATTTTGAAAGAAATAAGTAACAAATAAACAAAATATCTGGCAATTTCAGGGTATAAAACGGGTAGTATTTTTACAAAAAGAAGATAGTGATCAATTGCGAAACATTAATAATTAACAAGTATAAAAATTATCGTTACCTTTGATTAAAAACATGAAAAAATTAATTGCATCTATTGTACTCATGATTTGCTTCATCTCATTGGTGCAAGCCCAGGAATGGTATCATGACTTTGATGAAGCCAAAGAAATAGCGCAAAAAAATAACCGAAACATTATTTTGGTGTTTTCCGGATCAGACTGGTGTGCACCTTGTATTAGGTTAGAAAGAGAAATTTGGAGTTCCAAAAAATTCCAGACTTATGCCAAAGACCATTTTGTGTTGGTACGTGCCGATTTTCCCACAAAAAAAGCCAACAAACTATCCAAAGAGCAAGAAAAGAAAAACGCTCAATTGGCTGAAAAATATAATCTCGAAGGCAACTTTCCCTTAGTTGTGGTAATGGATAAGAATGCAGCGGTTTTAGGTTACACCGGTTACAAAAAAGTAAGTCCTGAAGAGTACATAGGAATTTTAGAAAGCTTTAATCCGTAAAAATATGCTAAGGGTCCTTGCAATCCTCCTCCTGTTGTTCAGCATTTATCCGGTTCAGGCGCAACAAATTTATCATAGATCAACATTGCTTATGGGTAGCCGCTATGACATAAGCGTAGTGGCTGAA
>JAENWZ010000326.1 GCA_016649795.1 Proteiniphilum sp.
CAATGGCACCCATCGTTGCCTGCACAGTCTTGGGATTATAGATGTCGGCTGTATCCTCCGAACAGATGATATATTCAATGCCAAACCAGTCAGCAATACGAATAATTGCACCCACATTGCCCGGATCCTGCACACCATCAAGAACCAGACTCAGCTTTTCACTCAGATCTATTTTCTCAATCTCATAATCGGGACGATAAAAAACAGCAATCACCTGCGGTGCCGTTTTCAAAAATGTGGCTTTCTTCAGCTCGCTCTCACTCGCCTCCACAATCTCTTCTGCTTTTATTTCAGGATGAACAGTCAGTATTTCAGGCAGTGCAGCGATGAACTGACACCGGCATGTGGCCAGTAGATCGAAAACCAGCTTCGGCCCTTCAGCTACAAACGTATTGTGTTCACTGCGAAATTTCTTCTCCTTCAGCGAACGGATATATTTTATCCTGTTTTTGCTTAATCCCATCGTTTCTTAGTTCCCAGTAATCAGTAATCAGTGATCAGTAGTCACATTATCACATTATCACATCGGCACATCGCGATATCAGTTTAAGGTGTAAAAGTAGCAATTTATACAATATTATCTTTCGGAAACAGTGATATATTCTGAAAACGAGCCAAAATGTATCAGAAAAAATAGCAAACATATCATTTATATAAGGCTGATAATTTCAAAAAATCGCTATCTTTGTGGCTATTCAGCCCTAAAAGTGTAAAAGAAATAGAGAATCAATTTAGAACATAATAACACACATATTACCTTTATTTTATGAACGATATTACATTAATGAACAAAGCAGCCGATAACATTCGTATTCTATCGGCTTCGATGGTGGAACAGGCGAAATCGGGACATCCGGGTGGAGCCATGGGAGGAGCAGATTATATCAATGTCTTGTTCTCTGAATTTCTAGAGTACGACCCTGCAGATCCTACATGGGAGTCAAGAGACAGATTCTTCCTTGATCCTGGGCATATGTCGCCGATGTTGTATTCTGTCCTTTGTCTGAGTGGCAAATTTTCGTTGGATGAATTAAAGGGTTTCCGTCAGTGGGGAAGTCCTACACCGGGACATCCCGAAATAGATCTGCAACGTGGTATTGAGAATACATCCGGTCCCCTGGGACAAGGCCATGCATACGCTGCCGGCGCAGCTGTTGCCGCCAGATTTCTTCAGGCACGGTTGGGAGATGTGATGGATCAAACCATCTACAGCTATATCTCAGACGGTGGTATTCAGGAAGAGATCTCTCAGGGTGTAGGTCGCATTGCCGGTCATCTGGGCTTGAGCAACCTGATCATTTTTTACGACTCCAACTCCATTCAACTCTCTACCATTACCAATGTTGTGACCAGCGAAGATGTGGCCAAAAAATATGAAGCATGGAACTGGAGGGTGATCTCTATCGACGGCAACAACGTAGAGGAGATCCGCAAGGCGTTGACCGAGGCAAAAGCTGAAAAAGAGAAACCCACCATCATCATTGGTAATACCATTATGGGTTGGGGAGCGCTGGCAGCCGACTGCACTTCATTTGAGTGTCAGGTATCCACGCACGGACAGCCATTAAGCGCTGCCGGAGCCGATTTGGATCAAACGATAAAAAATCTGAAAGGTGATCCGGAAAATCCCTTCACCATCTTCCCTGAGGCGAAAGCGCTCTATGAAAAACGGAAGGAGGAACTGAAAAAAATTGTATCAGCAAAAAGAGCAAAACAGGAGGAGTGGGCAAAAGCGAACCCTGAACTGGCCGGCAAGAAAAACAGATGGTTCGCCCGCGAACTGCCGCAGATCGATTGGAGCGCCATCCAACAGAAACCGGGTGTCGCCACACGTGCTGCCTCGGCAACGGTATTGGGTGAACTGGCAAAACAGGTGGAGAACATGATAGTTGCATCGGCTGATCTCTCCAACTCCGACAAAACCGACGGCTTCCTGAAACAGACTAAAGCATTTACAAAGGATGATTTCTCAGGGGCTTTCCTCCAGGCGGGGGTTTCAGAGTTTACCATGTCTTGCCTCTGCATAGGAATGAGTCTGCATGGTGGCGTTATCCCCGCATGCGGCACATTCTTCGTTTTCTCAGACTATATGAAACCATCCATCCGTGTGGCTGCACTGATGCAGACACCGGTGATCTTTATCTGGACACACGATGCATTCCGTGTGGGTGAAGATGGTCCAACCCATCAACCAGTGGAACAGGAAGCACAGATACGTCTTTTGGAGAAACTGCAGAATCACGATGGTCGCAACTCCATA
>JAENWZ010000366.1 GCA_016649795.1 Proteiniphilum sp.
AAAAATTCATCAGGAAAGTGCGGATATGAGTATAAACAGGGCTTCCTACTCATCGGCACATCTCCCCAGAGGTGTTTATATTGTAAAAGTGAAGACCGTTGACGGAAAGGTGGGTGCAAGAAAAGTACTGGTGATATAGAAAAAGGTTAATCCCCGCTGTTATCAGAAGAATTTTCAATCTCCGCTCCCGATTTGATCTCTTCAACTTTTTCGATCTGCTCCTTCAGGTAGGCCAAAATAACATCGTTTCCATCTCCGGAGGTTCCGGCACTACTCTGTGCGCTCACTTCCGGTTCTGCAACTTCTTTAGGAACAGAGAGCGATTTTTGTCCTACTATCAATTGATCTCCGATATCGATTGTGGTTGATCTCAATCCGTTCCATGATTGAAGCTGTGACACGCGCACACCGTTTCTTTGTGCAATCTTGCCAAGTGTATCTCCTTTCCTCACCCGGTAGTATTGATTCACCGTTTGAATTCCACCAGTTGAACCGCCCGTGATGTTTTGTACCAGCTGTTCCCTGTTTTCAGTTTTGGGTGGAGCAACTGCCTTTTTGCCCACGATCAGTTGTTTTCCCACACCAATACTGTTCGATCTCAATCCGTTCCACGATTTCAGCTGAGACAAAGAGATACGGTTTCGTCGCGCTATAGTGGAGAGATTATCCCCTTTTTTCACCCGATAGTATATATGCGCTCTGTTTCCTGATCCAGTTAAGGCTGTACCATTCAAATAACCATCGGTATTGGCTCTGTGTGTCAGATACCTACTTCTGTTATAATTCATGATCTCATCGTTCTTATCGATAAAAGCATACATCTTCTCAGAAGGCAGTACCAGCGCATACGCTTTGGAATCGCCGGGGATCACATCTTTTTTAAACTGTGGATTCAGTCTCCTCAATTCACTTACGGGGAGATCCAACACTCCGGCAATTTGTTCAAGATGTATCCGATTATTTACTTGCACGGTATCTAATGCTGTTGTGGCGTTATAAGAGTGTGCCGGGCAGATTTTATGGTCGGCATAATGATTCATGATGTAGTTGGCTGCAATAAAAGCCGGCACATAACCCCTCGTTTCACGTGGCAGATGGTAATATATCTGCCAGTAATCACGCTTTCCGCCACTCCTGGCAATAGCTTTATTCACATTTCCCGGCCCGCAGTTGTAGGCTGCTATCACAAGATTCCAGTCACCGTATATCGCATAGAGGTCTTTCAGATAACGCACAGCAGCTTCCGTAGCCTTGAAGGGATCACGTCGCTCATCTACCAGACTGTTTACTTCCAACCCGTATCCTTTACCGGTACGAAGCATAAACTGCCACAATCCGGTAGCTCCCATGCGTGATACAGCCACCGGATTCAGAGCAGACTCAATCACCGGCAGGTACTTTAACTCCAGTGGCATCCCCTGTCTGTCTAACGCTTGTTCGAACATGGGAAAATAGTAGTCGCCCAGTGCAAGCATATAGCTTACCTGCTCTCTTCTTCTGTTTGCATACATTTCGATATGAGATTTCACAACACTGTTGAATGATAACTCCATCTCAGTCGGCATACGAGACAATCTTTTCAGATAAACACTGTCATGGAACACCACGTTCATTCCTCTTTCACATTCTACTTCAGCTTTCGAGAGATCAATCTGCCAGTTTCTCAGTAACTCACTGAGCTGCTTCGTCATGCTTTCGGGATAAACAATGGTGCTGTCTATGATGCCCTCCCTGGCAGGTTGGTGGATTCCCTGAGCCTGTAAAAACGTTCCCATCAAAAGATATAT
>JAENWZ010000065.1 GCA_016649795.1 Proteiniphilum sp.
CTGGAGAATGCTGGGGATAAGGCTCTTCAACCGCACATCGGCCGTGATCACATCATACTCGGCCACCACTCCCTGATTGAACCTGTTACGGATATTCTCCAGATTGATTGAATCGGTTTCATATGTTTTTTTAAACACCGCGTAGCTGTCTTGTGCGAGCAACAGACTGTAGAAGGACTTCTTCACCTGGTTCACCAGATCGATGCGCGAGGCACGGGCTTGTTCCATCGCCAGACGGATATCCACCTCGCTCATCTGAATATTCTTCCATAACGACGGCATCACGAGGGGAAGGCTCACGTTCAGTCCGGCGGACCAGACGTTGAAACGTCCCATCTGGATCCCTTCTCCCGATGTCTCGGGATCGGGCAGCATCACCTTGTTCAGCACCTGCAATATCTGAAGCTCTTCTGGTGTATATTGGTCAGGATCAATATCTCCTCCTCCCAGGCCAAATCCTTCATCAAAATAGACCGTCTGCCTTTTGATGGCACGCTGATACTGCCCGATGATATCGAGCTGTGGCATAAGTGCTCCGTAAGCAGATTTTTTGGCATACTCCTTCTTGGTGATCTCCATATCGGCAACCTTTACTGTGGGGTTCTCACTCAAAGCGATCTCCAACGCGCTGTTCAAATCGAGATGCAAACTGTCGGTCTGCTGTGCCGATGCCGTGGATATGCCCGTGAAACCGAGCAACAGCATTACCAAAAGCATTAATTTATGCGGATTCATTGTTTCTATCTTCATATTATTTATTGTTTCTTTTCTGCTTGTCTAAATATCTGTCAATTATTTTGATCCCTTTTTCAGTTGAAATACCACGCACGAAATTGATCATCATCGTATAAAACAATTCGGGAAAAGAGAAGGGAGGTTTCTCGAGATATGATGCACGAACATAGGTGTAGGTGCTCTCCTCAACCAGGAAAGCGGCTACGTCCACATTCAAATCTTTTCGGATAAATCCCTGTTCAATACCATTTTGTAGAAATCGCCGTAAATGCGCATTGTTTTTATCAAATTCTTCCTGCATCATTTTGCCCGCCCGGGGATAATACTTGTGAATATCCTGGAAGAATTTCACATTACAAAGAGGTGTAGCTTGTTGTATTTCTATAATCTTGATGAAAATTTCAACCACATTGTATTCCTCACTTAAGAAACCCGAAAATTGCTTGTCCCGATCCTGCTTGAGTTGCATCAGTAACGACAACAAAATATCTTCTTTGTCTTTGAAGTTCTCGTAAATCGTCCTTTTCGAAATACCCAGAGATGAGGCCAGCTCATCCATCGATGTATTTTTTATGCCGTACTGATAGAACAGATCTCCGGCTTTCTCTATGATTCTTTCTTTTACTTCCATGAAAATAACCTTTAAAAACGCACAAAGGTAATCCAGAAAACTTGAAAACTCAAATCAGTTTTCTAAGTTTTAACAAAGTTTACACAAACAGGGTTTCATGTTTCACAGATTGAGAATTGTCCGCAGTTCCTTGTAACCCGAAACGCTTGCTCTGATTTGATCTCCGTTCTTAAGTGTAAGCATCTGGTTCTGTTTTTCATACAGCTCAATGCGAAGTATTTTCTCCACGTTGACGATATAGGAACGATGGACTCTTACAAATTTTGAACGGGGCAAACTGGCTTCGAAATACTTCATCGTCTCCTCCTTCAGATACCTGGCCTGTCCGGTTACAATTTGAACATAATCACCGTCGGATTGAATGTAGACAATATCGGGAACTAGGATCACATGAATCTTTTGTCCTGTTTTCACAGCCACCCGTTCAAGGGTCTCCTCCCCGTTTCCGTTTTCATTTCCATGAACCTGTAGCATGTCGGGTTGTTCGTTTTCGACTTCGTGATCATCCGTTTCCGCTTCTCCCTCTTTACGCAACATCTGAAAGTGGATAATCAGCAGATGGATCAGATAGATAAACAAACCAATCAAAGCGGTCAAAGGAATCATTATGCGTATCTCCTCGCCGTGTTCTCGCCCGAATATGAGGAGAGAGAGAAGGTAACTCAATCCTGTCCAGAGAGCGACGTACAAGAACCCCAACGTGAAGTAATTCACCAAGCGCTGATATTTATCAAGCTTTACATAATTGGAAGATCTGATCGCAATGACCAGAAGCATACCGGCTCCTACAAAAACCAGTGAGTCGGCAGCACTCTTCAGCAACAACAACCCAAACGGGAAAGAGAGAACCGGACGAAAGGCCATGGCCTGCAATAGTGCATAGGTAATGCATAGAAGCACCACAGGCAGCATCCTTACAGGTATGTAAAAGAGTGTGAGTTTCATCCGTTCTTCTTTTAACAGGGTCTTATCAGTGATTGCGACGCTAGCGTATTTCGCATCCGCCAAACATCAGATCGCCGCGCAGAATCAGCTTTCGCGTATGATCGGGCTGTGAGATAAGCCTTTTATCCTCTGCTCCGCCCAGAATGGTCTGGAATCTTGTTTCCACCACCCAGTCGCCCGGAATATAGAGCTCCACACCACCAAAGATGGCTTCAATATCGAGGCAGGTCTCTCCTTCCGACAGGGAGGTTTTCCTCAAGTCAAGAACCACGCCGCCAAAGATGGCACTGATGGATCCTCCGTTGAAAACAGGATCGAGAAAAATACTCTCCGAACCGCCAAAGACAACTCTTTTATCTACTGTTCCGTTGACTCCTTCAACAGAATCAGACCGGAAATGATGCTGCCTGTCACACTTCATGTTCCTGCCGAGAATGATTCTGAAAATAAAACAGAGGCCCAACAGAATAAGTAATACCGGCCAGTAGGTATACGCAAAATCACCGTTAATGCCGTAGAAGCTGCCCGGAAATGCAGCCGCAATACGTGGGATCAGAAAGAAGAGACCAAGAATCAGCCAGAAAACAGACATCAGAAGATTATTTTTCGATAATCCAATCAATCCAAACACAATAAAAATCATGGGCCAGGAGAAAAGAACAGGTTTCCACACAGGATTAATCCATCCGAAATTGAAAGAGAGAAAGAGTACTCCCGCAATCACAAGCAATAATCCGAATATAATCCCTTTCGATTTTGGTGATGGTGATGAATGACATGAATTTGTTTTCATAATTTGTACATTTTACAATTTGTACAAATGTACGCATCAGAAGAGCCGGAAAACAATGATTAATCGATGAACAGTTCTCTTTTACCCGACGAACAGACTATTATTTCCTCTGAAACGAACGCATATTTTTTCTCCAACCTGAAAAATAGTTATCTTTGAAGTGTAAAAGTATTAAAAAAAGATAAGAGCCGTATGAACAGAAACAGATTATTTTTAAATTTATTTGTTGTATCAGTTACCCTTCTCCTGTTCGCGAACTGCACGGGGAGCAATAACACCAAACCGGTGAGCGTGGATCACCTGCTGACAAATGCAGCGTCACTGATCGATGAGACAGTCATTGTAGATGGTCTCTGTACGCATGTATGCGCCAAAAGTGGTATGAAACTTTTTCTGCAGGGCAGCGACGCAGCACAAACACTGCGTGCTGAATCTGATGCCACCCTTGGTAAATTCGATCCGGAGAACATCGGCAAACAAGTGAGAGTCAGGGGCAAGCTGGTGGAAGAGAGAATAGACGAAGCATACCTGCAGGAGCTGGAAAAAGAGATAAGCGCCAGCACACTGGTCTCTCACGGTGAAGGTGGTGAAGGATGTGAAACAGAACAGGCAGCAGAAGGAGTAGCCACAGGCAGTTCGGAAATGGAAAGAGTCAACCAGTTCCGTCAGCAGATTGCCGAAAGGAAAGCAAAAGAGGGCAAAGAGTACCTTTCACAATATCATATAGCCGCAGAATCCTGTCAGATTATAGATTGAATGGAACAACCCAGACCTTTTACCGGCTTTACTCCCGGGACCATTACGTTCCTGCAGGAGTTAAAAGAGAACAACTACCGCGAATGGTTCAACGAACGGAAGCATATCTACCAGGAGACCTTGCTGGAGCCGCTCCAATCGCTGGCAGCGATGCTTTCACCGGTCATGTACAACATCGACCCGCTGTTTGAACTGCGCCCTGCAAAAATGATCTCACGCATATACCGTGATATCCGCTTTTCGCCCAACAAAGACCCATACAAATCATCCATGTGGCTCAATTTCCAGCAGGCAACAACGCATTGGGAGAACTACCCGGGCTTTTTCGCCGAGCTGGGCAGTGAACATTTCATCTATGGAATGGGGTTGTATATGCCGAAACGAAAGATCATGGATTATTTTCGTGAAGAGATTGGCTACAGTCAGGAATCGTTTCGTGAGATGGCGCAGAAAGCGCTGGATGCCGGTTTTGTGGTAGCCGGCGAGGAGTATAAACGTCCCCTGTCCAACGATCTGCCTCCATTTTTCCAACCCTGGATGCAGCGGAAAAGCGCTTACGTGATCAGGAAAATACCGGTTACAGATGAAAGAATCTTCAGTGAAGCCATTGCACTGCAACTGATGGAGGACTTCACACAAATCACAGATCTGTATCGCTTTATGATGGAGATAGTGAAGGAAGCACAATAAAATTATAATCTGTCACTATTATTTTATAATTTTGCACATATTCTTATTTAAATTGCACAATTAAAATCATAATGACAAAAAACAAACTACGTGACGAGGCGCTTGCCTACCATTCGCAGGGACGCCCCGGTAAAATTGAAGTTGTACCTACAAAACCCTATAGCTCCCAGCGCGATCTCTCTCTCGCCTACTCTCCCGGGGTGGCGGAACCCTGTCTTGAAATAGAAAAAAACGCACAGGCTGCCTACGATTATACCTCCAAGGGCAATCTTGTGGCGGTCATCTCCAACGGCACCGCCGTATTGGGTCTGGGCGATATCGGCGCATTGGCGGGCAAGCCGGTGATGGAAGGCAAAGGACTGCTCTTTAAAATATTTGCCGGTATCGATGTGTTCGATATTGAGGTGGACGAAAAAGATCCTGAGAGATTCATACAGGTGGTGAAAGCCATCGCACCCACCTTCGGGGGCATTAACTTGGAGGATATCAAGGCACCGCAA
The DNA here is from genome assembly GCA_016649795.1 of Proteiniphilum sp. Lineage (GTDB taxonomy): Bacteria > Bacteroidota > Bacteroidia > Bacteroidales > Dysgonomonadaceae > Proteiniphilum. Next base: position 5,051 of record JAENWZ010000065.1, read on the forward strand.
TGCTTCGAGATAGAAGAGCGCCTGAAAAAAGAGCTCGATATCCCCATCATGCATGACGACCAGCATGGAACAGCTATCATCTCGGCCTGTGGCCTGCTCAATGCGCTGGAGCTGAACGGCAAGAAGATTGATGAGATACACATTGTGGTGAATGGTGCAGGTGCTGCCGCCAACTCATGCACCAAGCTCTATATCACTCTCGGTGCAAAGCCGGAGAATATCGTGATGGTCGACTCAAAAGGGGTGATCAACACCTCACGGACTGACCTGAACGACCGCAAGAAACCGTTCGCCACAACCAGAGAGATCACGACCCTGGAGGAAGCACTGAAAGGTGCCGACATGTTCCTGGGGCTCTCCGTGGCCGATGTGCTGACGGTGGAGATGCTGCTGTCGATGAACAGCGACCCTATCGTGTTCGCCCTGGCGAACCCCAATCCCGAGATAGCTTATGAGCTGGCCATCGCCTCGAGAGAGGATATCATCTTCGCCACCGGTCGCTCCGACTATCCCAATCAGATCAACAACGTGCTTGGGTTCCCCTATATCTTTCGCGGTGCGCTCGATGTACAGGCAACCAGCATCAATGAGGAGATGAAGAAAGCCACCGTCTATGCCCTGGCGGAACTGACAAAGAAGGCGGTACCCGATGTGGTGAACGATGCCTACAGCGTGAAGAAACTGAGTTTCGGCAGGGAATACATCATCCCCAAGCCGCTCGATCCGCGCCTGCTGACATCCGTGGCCCCGGCAGTGGCCAGAGCAGCCATAGAATCGGGTGTGGCACGCAGGCCTATCACTAACTGGGAGGAGTATGATCACAAGTTGCGTGATCTGATGGGGCTCGATAACAAGATGATACGCCGTCTATATGAGATGGCTCGTCAGAACCCCAAGAGGGTGGTCTTCTCCGAGTCGAACCACCTGAACATGCTCAAGGCAGCCGAAACGGCTTATGCAGAAGGGATCTGTCATCCTGTACTGCTGGGTAATGAGGAGAAAATAGCTAATGTGGCAGCTGAGAACCATATAAGCCTGGAAGGAATTGAGATAGTGAACCTGCGTCACGACCGGGAGGAAGAGCGGCGGCAGCGTTACGCGAATATACTGACCGCGAAACGGAACCGCCAGGGGATGACCCTGGATGAAGCCTCAGAGAAGATGTTCGAAAGGAACTATTTCGGGATGATGATGGTGGAGACCGGAGAGGCCGATGCCATGATCACCGGCGTATTCAGCAAGTATGCGGACACCATAGATATTGCCAGAGAGGTGATCGGTATTCGTGACGGATTAAATCATATCGGGGCAATGCATATTGTGAACACCAAGAAAGGTGAACTGTTCCTTGCCGACACACTCTTTAACCGCCATCCCACTACTGAGGCATTGACAGATATTGCCAGGCTGGCCAACGCGACCGTAAAGTTCTTCGCGCACGACCCGGTAATCGCCATGCTCTCCTACTCCAACTTCGGGGCCGACACAGAGGGAAGCCCCGCCAGCGTGCACATGGTGGTGGACACCCTGCACGAACGCTACCCCGACATGGTGGTGGATGGTGAGATGCAACTCAATTATGCATTGAACAAAAAACTGCGCGACAAGAAATACCCCTTCACCAGACTGCGGGAAAAAGAGGTGAACACCCTGGTGTTTCCCAACCTCAGCTCAGCAAACTCAGCCTATAAGCTGCTGAAGGAGACAGGACTGAATGATATCATAGGCCCCATACAGATGGGGCTGAACAAACCGGTCCACATCCTTGATGTGGAGACAACAGTGCGCGATATTGTCAATATGGTTGCCGTTGCGGTGATTGATGCCATCGTGGAAGAGAACATCCGGTTGAACAACCTCACGAGAATAGTGTAACAGTAAATCACATAACAATAATTAACAACGATGGACAAAAGAAAAAAATTCATGCTCCCTGATACGGAGATACCCACGCAGTGGTACAACATCACCGCCGAGATGAAAAACAAACCGCTACCCATGATTAACCCGCAGACAAAAGAACCGCTGAAAGCGGAAGATCTCTATCCTCTCTTCTCGGAAGAGTTATCCAGGCAGGAGGTCAACAACAGCGATGTATGGATCGATATCCCGGAAGAGGTAAGAGAGAAGTATAAGATATACCGCCCGACACCGCTGGTACGCGCCAGGGAGCTTGAAAAAGCACTCGATACACCGGCGCACATATACTTCAAGAACGAAAGCGTGAGTCCCGTAGGATCACACAAGCTCAATTCGGCACTGCCACAGGCCTATTATAACAAGATTGAAGGCACAACAAACATCACCACCGAAACAGGAGCAGGTCAGTGGGGTACAGCTCTCGCTTTTGCTGCGAAAACATTTGGGCTGGAGCTGGCAGTCTACATGGTGAAGATCAGCTACGAACAAAAACCTTATCGTCGTTCACTCATGCAGACATGGGGTGCACAGGTGATTGCCTCGCCCAGTATGTCGACCAAGGCAGGTCGCAAGATCATCACCGAGCATCCCAACTATCAGGGTAGCCTCGGTACCGCTATATCTGAAGCTATTGAGCTGGCCATGCAGACACCCAACTGCAAGTACACGCTGGGGAGCGTGCTGAACCATGTATCGCTGCATCAGACCATCATCGGGCTGGAAGCAGAGAAGCAGATGGCGATGGCCGAAGAGTACCCCGACGTAGTGATAGGCTGTTTTGGCGGCGGCTCCAACTTCTCCGGTATCTCATTCCCCTTCCTTCGTCACAACCTCGAAGGAAAAACAACCACACGCTTTGTTGCAGCCGAACCGGCTTCCTGCCCGAAGCTTACCCGGGGACGTTTTCAGTATGATTACGGTGATGAAACAGGTTACACACCACTGATCCCCATGTACACGCTGGGACATAAGTTTGCCCCCGCTAACATCCATGCCGGCGGTCTCCGTTATCATGGTGCAGGAAGTATCGTAAGCCAGCTGCTGAAAGACGGATTTTTGGAAGCGATAGCTATCAAACAGCTGGAGACTTTCGAGGCAGGAATACTCTTTGCACGTACCGAAGGGATCATCCCCGCACCTGAATCGACACATGCCATCGCCGTTGCCATCAGGGAGGCACTGCAGGCCAAAGAAGAGGGCAAAAAGAGGGTGATCCTCTTCAATCTTTCCGGTCACGGCCTGGTAGACATGAGCGCTTATGATCAGTATCTTGCCGGTGACCTGACCAACCACGAAGTAACCGATGAGGATATCAGTAAGATACTGGATGAAAACTAATTAGACAGACACTGTAGGGGAGTATCAGGAAGGTGTGTAAATTGTGGACAATAGCATCAAAATATGTCACAAAATATTTGGATATTTCCCACAGAGTACTTATCTTTGAAATATAAAATGTATGAGTTATTGCCGCATTGGTCGTTTGGGAAACTCATCAATTACATTTTAGAAACCGAGACTCGTTTTTGATATCGATGGCGGGCCGCATCCTTCGGGAATCCGATTTATCGGAACAGTGGATTACAAAGATATCAGGACACTCAAATCCTGTCACCAGGAGTTTCGTCATATTCCACCGATGCGGCTTCTTATAGAAAGCAGATTTGCAACAGATTACATCGAATTGCAATCTGCTTTCAATTTTTTATCTCCTTTTATTATGAGCAACATCAAACAATATTGGGAGCTCTTCCTGGTCTTTTTTAAAATCGGCGCCTTCACTTTCGGCGGAGGTTATGCCATGATACCACTGATCCGCAATGAGGTGGTGAGTAAGAAGCTGTGGCTCGATGACGATGAGTTCATGGATATGCTCGCCATTGCGCAATCGATGCCCGGACCCATCGCCCTGAATACAGCCCTCTTTGTTGGAAACAAAAGGCTGGGCTTTAAAGGGAGTCTCTTCTCTGGTGCCGGCGTCATTCTCCCCTCTTTTATCATTATCCTTCTCGTCGCCGTGGTCTTCACTCAGTTCAAGGAGAACGCGGTGATTGGACGTATCTTCAAAGGGATACGCCCTGCTGTGGTGGCGCTTATTGCAGCACCTCTGCTCGGTTTGGGCAAGTCGGCAGGTGTGAACATAAAAAATATCTGGATTCCTTTGGTGGTGGCGCTATCGGTATGGCTGCTCAAGATCTCCCCCGTCTATATCATACTTGCTGCCATTCTTTTGGGGATATTCCATCTGATCTATCTGAAACAAATACTGAAAAAGTAAATGGAACTCATCGATCTCTATCTTGCGCTGTTTGTCTCTTTCTTCAAAATAGGACTGTTTGGTTTTGGAGGAGGATATGCCATGCTACCGCTGATACAGCAGGAGGTGGTGGATGTGCACCAGTGGATAACGGTAGGTGATTTCACCGATATTGTAGCCATCTCTCAGACCACACCGGGGCCTATCGCTTTTAATTCGGCTACCTACATAGGCTACTCGGCAGTAACGGAGATGGGGTTCGCCACCGGTTACGGTGTGCTGGGCTCGGCCATCTGTACGCTCGCCGTGAGTTTGCCCTCGCTGATCATCATGACCATTGTCTGTGCATTTTTCTTCCGCCTCAAGAACAATCCCTGGATGCAGTCCTCCCTTTCGGTACTGAAACCGGCTATCATAGGACTGATCGCCTCTGCCGCGCTCATGCTGATGAACGGCTACAATTTTGTAGATTATAAGAGCTGGATTATTTTTGGTGTGGTGCTGGCTGCATCACTTAAGAAGGTGGATCCCATCCTGTTGATCGTGCTCTCAGGTGTGGCGGGACTCTTTCTCTATCCGGCATAAAAATGCAGAAAACGATCAGTCGCCCTCGTGCGGTGCTATTTTCACCTCTTCCTTAAGCTGCTCTGTTTTCACTTTCCCACCCCGGATAAGGAGCACCAGCAAAAAGAGAAACGGTACTCCCACAATCGCCCAGAACCACGCTTCGCCGTAAAAGGGGTCGTTGCTGTAGTCTATGTTGATATCAAGATTCAAAGAGGCAATCTCTTCTGCAGCCATGGCAATGACTGTTGTGATC
>JAENWZ010000092.1 GCA_016649795.1 Proteiniphilum sp.
CCGGGAATAAACTGATCTTCCCTGTCCACAACAAACCCTTCTACAAGAGTTTTGATCTCATTCAACGCAAATGAATAGAGGTGATCATGGCCCCGTACATCGTTTCGGCTGGAGCTGAGAAAACCGGTCTCTCTATCCTGCTCAAAGGTGATCCCAAAATCATCGGCCGAAGAGTTGAGCGGAGACTGCAGATTGTGGATCTGCCACTTGTCGGAATCATGAGATCTTGTAGCTTTAAAGAGATCCAGCCCCCCCATCCCGGGATGCCCGTCAGACGAAAAGTAGATTGTGGTATCATTTCGCATGTATGGAAACATTTCGTTCCCCGGTGAGTTGATCTCGGGACCGAGGTTTTCTGCATTCAACACCTCACCTGTTTGTGTGATAAATGCCCGCCAGATATCTTTCTCCCCATATCCGCCCGGCATATCGGAAACGAAACAGAGATAACGTCCCGACGGAGAAACAGCAGGATGTGCGAAAACAGAGATCGAGTCACCCCCGGCTATTTGCAGTGGCCGACCTGCTGTCCACACTCCGTTTATTCTCCTTGAGAGGTAAATCTCGGTGGCGGTGGGATGATCGGGATCAACTGAACTGCTGGTGTAAAACATATAATCTCCGTCGCGGGTAATGGAGGGCGTCCCCTCATCGAAACCGGTGTTTATCTCCGATTCAATTCGTTTCGGGTTCTGCCATTCACCCCGGCTGTTCTTTGAGGTGAGGAAGAGATCGTTGTACTTCATACCGGTTACCGGGCTTTCTGCTTCTCCAAGTGCATCCTCTCTCGATGAGGTGAAATAGAGCACCTGGTCTTTATGTGCCAGCATCGGACTGAACTCAGCGCGACGGGAATTAAAAAGATCCATCCGCTGAACGACATATCGTGTGGGGTTATGACTCCAATACTGTGCCAACTCCGTGCCCCGGATACCGTTGACCGCCATCACATCGCCGGGCCTCATTTGCAGGAACAGGCGATAGGCATCTACTGCCTGCGGGTATCTACCTTCCCTATGCAGCATCTGTGCGTAATGGCGGTACATCATTGTATCGGGATAGCCGAGACGGATGGCATTGCTATAGGCGGTTAGAGCTCGGGCAGACTGATTGAGGTTTCGGTAATTCTCAGCCATCTCATAGGATATCACTCCGCGCAATGCATGCTGATCACGTGGCATGTTTCTGTAGAGATCCCGGTAGGTCCGGCTCGCAGCATGGTATTCTCCCGCGGCATATTGTGCCCTTGCATCGCTCAATTTCGCCTGGTTACAGGAAAGCAGGAGAGAGGCAACAGCTATTATAAAAAAGGGTACAGTTCCGTTAAGCAGGTACACAGACTTTTAATCTTACTGATGTTCGGGTCTCAACAGATCATTCACTGTCTTCACAGGATTAAATGTAGTGACGGGCACCTCCACAAAGATGGTGTTCCAGTCGCTCATGGCGCCGTTCCACAATCCGGGCAGCTCCAGCGCTTTCAGCTCTTTCCCGTTTTTTGATTTATGAGTTATGAATCCGGTGTTGGGATCCACAAATTTTGTCAGATCGAATTTATTGCCCTGATAGCATTTCACGCCGCACACCAGATCCACAGGGTTAAAATGGGAACCGTTATTAAAGGCGTCCGTAGCTTTGGGATCGTTCTTGTCGATCTGCGAACTTTCTAAAATCTGGAGTGATGCTGTGCCGTCGGGATTGACCGTAATAAAAGGCCCTCCACCCGGCTCACCCACATTTTTCACCATCCCGCAGACACGGAAGGGACGGTCGAGCTTCCTTTTCAAATACTCTTTCAGAGAAGCATCAGAGTCAAACTTCTGAGGATGTGAAATTGTCAGCTTATTCTCGGTAAAAGCCAGCATCTCTGCCAGCTCATCCCGATGTACCTCTCCCGCCTCCAGCTTCTTCAGATAGCCGAAAGCACGTTGTTGTGTGGTTACTAGCACACCTGCCAGCAACTTTTTGTAGCGGGCCTCCTCTTCTTTTAATCTGTCAGGCACCACATTGTCGATATTTTTTATGAAAATGATATTCGAGTTGATATCATTCAGGTTTTCAATCAATGCCCCGTGTCCCCCGGGACGAAACAGCAGCGTGCCATCCTCCTCCCGGAACGGTTCGTTGTTCATATCTACTGCGATGGTGTCAGTACCAGGTTTCTGAATACTGTAGGAGACTTTGAATGTTGCCCCCAGCTTAATCTGGTAGCTCAGCTTCCTGGCAGCCACCAGCAGCTCAAACAACTCCCTGTGCTCTTCAGATACAGTGAAATGAACATTTACTCTGCCTTCTGCATTTTTGGCATACAGCGTTCCTTCAGAAAGATGCTCACCCACGGGTGTGCGGTTTCCTTCGGGATAGGTATGGAAAAGCAGCAGCCCTTTGGGCAGATTGCCATAATCGAGCCCTTCGGGATGAAGCAATGCCATTACCACATCCTTGTATCTCCCCTCTTCACACAGTGCAACTGCTCCTTTCCTGAACAGATCTTTGCATGTTTCATCCAACAACACAAAGAATGCGAACTGTTGAATATTTGAGAAAAAAGCTTGTTCAGAAGTAGTTGTCGGCACATCATAACCGGCTTCAAGAAATGAGTACAGATCTTTAAACATACGGCTGGCGGCACCTGATGCCGGAACAAATTTCGTGACGGTTTTATCACTTTTCAGATACTCCAACCATGCATTCAGGTAGATCTCTTCATCCTCTTTATTCACTCTCATGATCCCTTTCTTAACAGAGGCAGCAGCCTCAATGGGTAAAAAAGGGAATCCACTGCTAAACTGATTCAGCTGTGTGTCAATCTGGTCAGGGGAGATTCCTTTCTCCAGTAGCAAATCAAGATCTTGTTGTCTGTACATAATCTATAGGGGTTAGTTGAATGCATCAGCAATGCTATTTATCCGTTCCTCCAAAGATAGAAAATTCTGCTGAAATGATTGCACAGAGATCCTAAAATCTGAAATCATAAATATCAAGTCCGACATATTGGCAGAATCATCATCAGATAAAATTTTGGCACAACATTTGAGAAAGAAACAGTGTAAGTTCATAAACCAACATCTGCAATCGTAAAGGAAGAGGTTTTGACTAATAAGCAAGCATAGCGAGAAACAACTAAATTAAACAACATAACAAACTATGGGAAAAATAATCGGAATAGACCTGGGAACAACCAATTCGTGCGTATCTGTTATGGAAGGCAACGAACCTGTTGTCATCCCTAATAACGAAGGTAAACGTACAACACCATCTGTTGTGGCTTTTATGGATAACGGCGAACGCAAAGTAGGTGATCCTGCTAAGCGCCAGGCCATCACCAACCCCGGACATACCATCTCTTCCATTAAAACATTCATGGGAGAGACATTTGACCGGGTACAGAAAGAGATCGCCCGCGCACCCTATAAAGTGTCTCGCGGTGACAACAACACGCCCCGTGTAGACATCAACGGTCATCTCTATTCTCCGCAGGAGATATCAGCAATTGTATTGCAGAAGATGAAAAAAACCGCAGAAGATTACCTCGGACAAGAGGTGAAAGATGCGGTGATAACCGTACCCGCATACTTTAGCGATGCACAACGACAGGCAACCAAAGAAGCGGGAGAAATTGCCGGGCTGATCGTTCGCCGTATCGTGAACGAGCCTACAGCTGCCGCACTGGCTTACGGATTGGACAAACAGAGCAAAGACTCAAAAATAGCCGTCTTTGACCTGGGTGGAGGTACTTTCGATATCTCCATCCTGGAATTGGGTGATGGCGTCTTCGAGGTGAAATCAACCAACGGAAACACGCACCTCGGGGGAGACGACTTCGACCACCGCATCATCGACTGGCTGGCAGAAGAGTTCCTGAATGATGAGGGGATTGACCTCCGCAAAGACCCGATGGCTCTTCAACGCCTGAAAGAGGCTGCTGAGAAAGCGAAGATTGAGCTCTCCAGTGCCACCACCACCGAAATAAACCTGCCTTACATCATGCCGGTGAACGGTATTCCAAAGCACCTGGTGAAAACATTGAGTCGTGCTAAATTAGAACAGTTGATCGACGATCTGCTGCACCAGTGTATCGATCCCTGTAAAACAGCAATGAAGGATGCGGGATTAAGCAATTCCGAAATCGACGAGGTGATTCTTGTGGGTGGTTCAACCCGCATACCTGCCGTTCAAGAAATGGTGGAGAAACTTTTCGGAAAGAAACCACACAAGGGAGTGAACCCCGATGAGGTGGTTGCCATCGGAGCAGCAATACAGGGAGCTGTTTTATCAGGAGATGTAAAAGATGTACTGTTGCTTGATGTAACTCCTCTCTCACTCGGAATTGAAACACTGGGTGGTGTGATGACGAAGCTGATAGATGCCAACACCACCATCCCTACAAAGAAAAGCGAAACATTCTCTACGGCCAGTGACAATCAGCCATCCGTACAGATCAACGTGCTGCAGGGTGAACGCACGCTGGCACGCGACAATAAACAGATTGGCGTGTTCAACCTCGATGGTATTCCACCCGCACCACGCGGCGTGCCTCAGGTTGAAGTAACTTTCGATATCGACGCAAACGGTATCCTGAGCGTATCGGCCAAAGATAAGGCTTCTGGCAAGGAACAGAAGATACGCATTGAAGCATCCTCTGGTCTGAGTGATGACGAAATCAAACGCATGAAAGAGGAAGCTGCCGCCAATGCCGAAGCAGACAAACAGGAGAAAGATCGTATCGACAAGCTGAACCAGGCCGACTCAACCATCTTCTCAACAGAGAAACAGTTGAAAGAGCTTGGAGATAAAATCCCTGCCGACAAGAAAGCACCGATTGAAGCTGCCCTCAGCAAATTGAAAGATGCCCACAAAGCGCAGGATCTTGCAGCCATCGATTCTTCAATGAACGAATTGAACAGTGTGTTTCAGGCAGCATCACAGGATATGTACAATGCATCCAATGCCCAACCGGGTGCCCAGAGCGGACCCGAAGAGGGACAACAGCCGCCCCGTGACGACAATCAATCCTCTGACGACGTAACCGATGTGGATTTCGAAGAGGTGAAGTAATGATGTAGATATACATAAAAATCTTTGCTGTCAATGGGTTGATAATTCATTTTGCCCACGATAAATATAAAAAACCTTAAAAAAAAGCGAACAAAATGTTCGCTTTTTTTTGTTTACTATTTTTCTTCTCTTTTTCGCTGGTTGTTTTTATTTATCTTTGTTCAATTTCTGACAATTCAAAAACTAAAAAGTCATGCAAGTGAGAATAAAACCGATGTTATTTGCCGATGAAAACGAATTGCTTGCCCTTTGGTTGGCTGATAAGGTTACGGAAGTGTTGGAAGGCGAGAAAGAATTAGCTGGTAAAGCATTGGAAATTGCCAAAGAAAACTCAAATAAAGTGTGATATGGAAATAGCTTAATTAAAAACTTTTATTCAGTCTGCGTATGAAAGAAGAACAAAAAGGGGAGATTTTAATTTACCAATCGGAAGAAGGTAATACCAAAATCGAAGTTCGTTTCCAAAATGAGAATGTCTGGCTGTCTCAACAACAAATGTCTGAACTTTATCAATCCTCAAGAACCAATGTAGTTGAGCATATTAAGCACATTTATGAAGAAGGAGAATTAAATGATAATTCAACCTGTCGGAAATTCCGACAGGTTCAAATTGAAGGCACTCGAAGTGTAGAAAGAGAAATTCCTTTCTATAACCTCGATATGATTATCTCGCTGGGTTATCGTATCAAATCGCACATTACCACCAAGTTTCGTATCTGGGCTACCGAACGCTTAAAAGAATACATAGTCAAAGGGTTTACAATGGACGATGAACGCCTTAAACAAATGGGCGGTGGCGGTTACTGGTACGAGTTACTCAACCGTATCCGTGATATTCGTTCGTCCGAGAAGGTCTTATATCGGCAGGTACTCGATTTATACGCTACCAGCGTGGATTATGACCCCAATACTCCCGAATCTGTAGAGTTCTTTAAAATTGTACAAAATAAATTGCATTATGCTGCTCACGGTCACACCGCTGCCGAAGTTATTCACCAGCGTGCCGACAGCGACAAACTGTTTATGGGTCTTACTGTTTTTCAGGGCGAGCAACCCACCTCAAAGGAGATAACGGTTGCCAAGAATTATTTAAACGCCGAAGAACTGAAAATCCTGAACAATTTAGTATCAGGGTATTTCGACTTTGCCGAAATACAGGCTATTAAACGCAAACCCATGTACATGGCCGATTACATAAAACAGTTAGATAGTATTCTTTCGGCTGCGGGCGAAAAGATATTGCTAAACGCTGGTGCTGTAAGCCACAAAAAAGCCTTGGAAAAAGCAAAAGCCGAGTTCAAAAAATACCAGGTTAAAACGCTATCACCAGTCGAAAAAGACTACTTGGAGAACATTAAATCCTTACAGAAAAAGATTGACAAGAAAGGAAACAGCGGTATTTAAGGAATAACGATAAAAGCAAATATAATCTGGATGCCGAGATTGTAGCCCAACCCGAAAATGAGAAAATAGCTTCGTGCAGAGCTCTTTTATCAAATGGTTTTGTTTACAATGAAGAGAAGAAATATTTCAAGTTAGCAAGATAGGAAATGCCCGAATGCTGTCAGTGTCATAACTTTGCCGTAAATCAATTAAACTGTAAAGATTATGACAAAAAAAGAACGTATCGTAAGTATTATTTTAGCGTCAATCCTTTTTCTGACCATTGTGAACAGCACATGGTATTTCTTGGGAATAGCCAAAGTGAGTGTCGTGCAATGGATTGTTTTCAATGCCTGTGCACCTTCAAGTTTGGTTTATCTGATCGGATTGGCGCTTTTTTTTCATACTCAAAATCGAATGTGGCTCACAATAGCAGTTGTGTCAATGATGTTTTTCGGAACAATGGGCTTATTTGTTTTTCCGTGGAGCAGCGAAATCGACCTCCTCACACAGTTTTCGCATACGGTAATGACGCTCAATATAGCGATGGGTTTATGGGTAATTCTAAAAAAACAGGGATTACAAAGCGTTAGGAAACGGATTATTGACAAGCGTATTGGTATTTATTCCATTTATCGCGTTCACACAAGCCTAACACCTTGCTATTTATCATGACGACCCTCATGTAACTGAAATGGATAAACTGCGGACAGATATTTGCCTTGTTATAAAGAAGGAGACAAAACCACAAGGCGATATCGGTGTAAAACAGATAAAAAGCAGTAAATTTGCTCTGTTTCTTTATCAGGGTGCATACAGTAATCTGGCTGCCGTATATAATGAAATTTACGCAAATCTTTTACCGGAAAATGGTTTGCAGTTAAGAGATTATCATTGTTTTGAGAAATACCTCAATCACCCTGATAAGATTGAGCCGGAGAAATTGAAAACAGAGATATATGTCCCGGTAGAGTAAATAAAGAATAGTTATACGATCACAATGAATAAACAAAAAGTCATTTTCATACTTTTAAACGAGTTTGCCGATTGGGAAGGAGCCTATATCGCCACCAGTCTGAATACGGGAGTTAAACCCGGAAGTCCGATTAAATACACAGTAAAGACTTTATCTGTAAATAAAGAGCCTGTAACCTCTATCGGAGGATTCAAGGTGTTGCCGGATTATGGCATAAACGAACTGCCGGAAGATTATGCCGATATCGAAGATAGTTATCAGTTTTACACAAACGGATTTAGCCCGAAATAATAAATGGACAATAACACAAAAATATCCATTCGTTTTTTCGACGACCGAGAAGTTCGTGCTATTTGGGACGAGGAGAACAACAAATGGTGGTTTTCCGTTTTAGATATTGTCGCTGTTCTTACAGACCAAGACGACTACACTAAAACACGAAACTATTGGAAATATCTTAAAGCCAAGTTAAAAAAAGAAGGAAACGAACTGGGTAGTGTCACTACCCAGTTGAAATTAAAATCACCTGACGGGAAAATGCGGCTTTCAAACGTGCTTGATTATAACGGAATTA
>JAENWZ010000275.1 GCA_016649795.1 Proteiniphilum sp.
GGGTTGATGTTTCGTTCAACGATTTGGGTTTAGTTGCCAGCGGTGAGCAGTCAGCTCTCAGCAATCAGCTTTTATTTTCGTGTGACCTCTACGATGCCGGTTTTTGGTAGCTCCCGGTTGCGTTTGTCAACCGCTTCCACCAGATTGTCGGCAAGGGCAGAGAAGGCCATTCCGATAATACTGTTCTCATTGAGAGCCACAGGTCGGCCATCGTCACCTCCTTCACGTATAAGCTGCACAATGGGTATCTCTCCCAGCAGTGCGTAACCATTCTCGCTCGCCAGTTTTTTACATCCCTCTTTTCCAAAGATGTAATAGCGGTTCTCGGGCAGCTCGGCCGGGGTGAACCAGGCCATATTCTCCACCAGTCCCAGGATGGGCACGTTTACCTTATCACCGGTGAACATGTTGATTCCTTTTCGGGCATCGGCTAACGCCACTTCCTGTGGTGTGCTTACGATCACGGCACCCGTAATGGGGAGCGTTTGCACCAGGGTGAGGTGTATATCACTTGTTCCCGGGGGGAAATCGATAAGGAAATAATCCAGTTCACCCCAGACGGCATCACCTATCAATTGCTTCAGTGCGTTACCTGCCATGGCGCCGCGCCATACCACTGCATCCTCTTTCTTTACGAAAAAGCCGATGGAGAGCATCTTTATACCATAGTTCTCTATAGGAACAATCATATCACGTCCCTCTTTTTTCTCGAGTAGGGGAGCTGCATCCTCCACGCCGAGCATCCTGGGGACAGAGGGGCCGAAAATATCGGCATCGAGCAATCCCACCTTGTAGCCTTTTTGTGCCAGTGCTACGGCAAGGTTGGTGCAGACAGTGCCTTTTCCGACGCCCCCTTTTCCCGATGCCACAGCAATGATATTCTTCACGCCGGGTAACAGATCGGGTAGCCCGGGACGCGGTGCCTGTTTCGATTTAATCGCAATGTTTCCTTTGATCTCTATCTCTTTGTCTGCATAGTTGAGAACAGCCTGCTCGGCCATCTTTACCACCGACTTGATAAACGGGTCGTTTGCTTTCTCAGTGATAAGTGAAAAGCTCACTTTCATTCCTTCTATGCGGATATCGTCTTCCACCATTCCGGCAGAAACAATGTCCTGACCCGTACCCGGGTAACGCACGTTTTTAAGTGCTTCAATAATTAACTGGGGATATATTGCCATAAAATAATTTGCTGATTGGCCAATGTGTCAATATGCCAATTGGAATTAAATTTTTTGTTTAGATGTATAAATTATTTTGTTGATGATTTTCTGAATTTCTATTAGTTTTTCTATCAGCGAGTCATCGAACGGATAATTTTCCGCGTACTTGCAAAGCCTGAGCCAATATTCAGTTTCTTCAGCTTCTTTTGCTGCAATTTTTAACTTATGAATAAAATCTGCTCTACTTTCACAATTCTGTGCTTCTTTCACATTTGCGCCAATAGAGGTGCCGCTTTTTTGTAGTTGACGTGCAATTACATATTTTTTATCTTGCTCAAGTTTCTCAGAAAATTTGAGTATATCAAGTGCAAAACTAAACGTCAAATCCACAATGATATTTCCTGTATCCATAATTCAATCAGTAGATTAGCACATTAGCATTATTGTATGTTATATTCTCGCGTTTCTGCCGAAACTGCGATACTGATCTATCTCTATCTCTATATCCGGTTCTGTCCATTTTTTCGCTCTCGGACAGACAAAACGGATATACTTGATAGATAAACCGCGACTGCGCCATTGTTGTTCATAGAAAGTTTGAATTTCGAGAATATCATCCTGCAGATTGGAGTTGTATAGATTGTCACTCTCGAAAAGCACCCTGATCCCGTTTTCTTCTATCATAGCCCTGGTATAGATGTAGAGGAAATTACTGTCTGTTTTCAGATGAACGATCCCCTCATTTTTCAGGATCCGGCTGTACTCTTTCATGAACCGGGTAGAGGTGAGTCGCTTGTTGACTTTCTTCATCTGAGGGTCGGGAAAGGTGATCCATATTTCCGACACTTCGTCTTCAGCGAAGAAGTGACTGATCAGCTCGATATGCGTACGCAGAAAAGCGGCGTTTGTGAGTTGCTCATTCAGTGCTTCGGTAGCGCCTTTCCACATACGCGCCCCCTTGATGTCGATACCGATAAAATTCTTCCCGGGAAATTTGCGGGCCAAACCTACCGTATACTCTCCTTTACCGCATCCCAGCTCCAGCACGACGGGATGATCGTTCCCGAAAAAGCTGTTCCATTTACCTTTCAGAGGAAATCCCTCTTTTGTCAACGTTTCAAATGAGTATTGAAACACATTGTCGTAGGTTGCCATATCGGCAAATTTGGCCAGTTTGTTTTTTGCCATGAAAAAAATGATTGAATAAATGCATCTGCTCGCTGCTTAACTAAAACGTACAGATTCCTTCTACAAAAATAGGCATTTATGCGTTAAAAACCGAAACTTTTGGATTTATCGCAATTGTGTGGGGAAAGATGAAAAATAGAACCGATGAAACGCCACTTTTACTTTTACTGAAAATGGAACGCCATTATTGAGAAAACGAACTTATTCTGACGGGAAAATATCAATCTTAAACGGAAAGATGATTTTTCCTATGAATCTTGTTAAATAGCTCTATATGAGTGTTTTGACCGATGAAGGAGAAGCCTTAGAAAAGAACACTGTTTTTGATGAAAAAGTGGAGGAATAATATCAAAATTCTAAAATTATCTATACCTTTGTTAGATTAAATAGATAAATAACCTTTTTTATATGAGAGTGAATGACATAATGACACAGCTCGAGGCCAAACATCCGGGCGAGTCTGAATACCTTCAAGCCGTGAGAGAGGTGCTGATTTCTATCAAAGATATCTATAATCAGCATCCGGAATTTGATAATGCAGGCATCATTGAACGCATTGTTGAACCCGATCGTGTTTTTACCTTTCGTGTTCCCTGGATAGATGATA
>JAENWZ010000345.1 GCA_016649795.1 Proteiniphilum sp.
GGATAGGATAGCGTATCAGTCACTTGGCCCGGCAATGTGAATGAAGCAAAAAGAAGCAGCAGCGTCAATAAATGTAGCGTACGCATAAAGAGATAGAATGATTATATTGATTATAAAAAATTATTTTTTGATTCATATTGCAGCATCCTCTCTTTTAATTCCGGTCCCCAGTGGTATCCACCCAATGCGTTGTCGGAACGTATCACCCTGTGACAGGGTATAAGACAGGAGACCGGATTTTTACCGACTGCCGATCCGACTGCCCGAACCGCTTTTGGCTTACCGATATTCTCCGCGATCTGTTTATAGCTGCTTTTATGTCCGAAAGGTATCAGTAACAGTTCATCCCATACTTTCAGCTGGAAATCGGTACCTTTGATATGCAACGGGATGGAGAGATTGCTATCGGATCCGGATAGAAGGGAAAGTGCAGTGGAATGGATCTCTGCCTTCTCTTCAACCGGATCAGCTCCCGGGAATCTCTGTTTTAGCTCCTCTTCCATCATTTTCTTCTCTCCGAAAGAGAGAAAACAGATACCTTTATCGGTGGAGGCAATCAATGTTTCTCCAAACAACGATTCATAGATATTGTAACGGATAGCGATTCCGGTTTCTTTTTCCGGAATCATTCTGCTAATCTGATGATGTGCTTTATTTGTTTCATGTTTCGGCATGATCGTCTGTTTATTAATTGGTGAAAAACTGTTCAAATCCTTCTGAATAGACGCTCCCGAGTGTTCCGTCGGGCATTTCGTAAATGAAATAGTAATGCAGGCCGGATATCTCTTTCGCCGTCTCTTTCGATTTTTCGATGCCCATCGCCATGAAAGCGGTTGCATAAGCATCGGCAGTCATGCAATCATCGGCAAGCACCGTTGCACCCAGGATATCCAGTTGTGACGGATAACCGGTATGGGGGTCGATGGTGTGGGCATATTTCCTGCCCTCCTTTATATAGAAATTGCGGTAATTACCCGAGGTGGCCATCGATTTATCGCAGAGTGAAAGAATTACCTGCAGCTCGTGCTGCATGCCGGAAACATCGTCAATAGGCTTGTCCACGCCGATGCGCCAGCACTCTCCCTTGTCGTTCAGACCTTTGGCCGTGATCTCTCCACCAATCTCAACCATGTAGTTCTCTATGCCGTAACTCGCCATCAGATTGGCAATCACGTCGCACGAATAACCCTTGGCGATGGCTGAGGTATTCAATGTGATACGGGAGTCCTCTTTCACGATGTTTCCCCCGCTGTCGACAGCAATTTTTTCGAAACCGACAAACTGTTTCAGGCTGTCGATGGTTTCGGGAGTGATATGCTCCATATGCTGAAATCCGAAGCCCCAGGCATTGATCAGCGGGGAGATGGTGATATCGAATTTACCTCCTGTCCTTCGGGAAACATCCATCGATTTCCGGAACACATCGAGGAAGAAAGAGTCCGGCTTCACCGGCTCATTGCGGTTGATCTTCGAGATAATAGAATTTTCTTTGAAAGGATTCAGTGACCGGTCGAACTTTTCCAGTTCTGCCACGATCTCCTCTTTCAGCGAACGGCTGTAGGCATATTTGATATGGTAACCGGTAGTGAAAATTTCACCCTGCTCCTGGTGATAGGTGTAATCCTTTTTATCACCGCCCGTGTTGCAGGATATATGGAAAATAAACGGGAGAAGCAATAAAAGTAGTTGGATATTATTTGTTTTCATTTCAATCGATTGATTCAGTGATCAGTTCTCAGTGATCAGTTCTCAGTGGTCAGTGGTCAGTTCTCAGTTTTTAGCTTTTTGTTCAAAATTCCTCCTCAATCCGGTAGTAATTCCTTTCGGAAGCATTTCTGGAAATTAGCTCACCCAAAAAACCAGCGAGAAACAGGAGCGTTCCCAGGATCATCATGGTGAGTGAGAGGTAGAAATAGGGTGAATCTGTGA
>JAENWZ010000166.1 GCA_016649795.1 Proteiniphilum sp.
AAAAATGAAAAGTTTGAGATTTGTAGGTAAATAGGTTTCGAAGTTTTGATATTTGAGTTTAATAAGAATTGATAACTGAACACTGAAGGCTGAAAGCTGATCGCTGAAAGCTGAGAGCTGACAACTTATAGCTGAACGCTGAGCTGACAAATGATAACTGAAGGGATGAAAATCGTAAAAACCGAAATTGAGGGAGTCGTCATTATAGAACCGAGAGTCTTCGGTGATGAACGGGGTTATTTTTTCGAATCTTTCTCACAAAGAGAGTTTGAGGAGAAAGTGTCTGAAACCGTTTTCCTGCAAGACAACGAAAGTAAATCGAAATATGGTGTACTGCGCGGATTGCATTTTCAGAAACCACCCTTCGAGCAGGCTAAACTGGCGCGGGTGGTCAAAGGTAAAGTGCTAGATGTTGCCGTGGATATACGCAAAGATTCCCCCACTTACGGCAAACATGTTTCAACTGAACTGTCGGGAGAGAACAAACGTCAGATATTCATACCGAGGGGGTTTGCACACGGCTTTGTAGTACTGAGTGAAGAGGTGATCTTCCAGTATAAATGTGATAACTATTACATGCCGGATTATGAAGGAGCTCTCCTCTGGAATGATCCCCAACTCAATATAGACTGGAATCTCCCCATGGAGGATATCATTCTATCGGAAAAAGACAGATTAAACCCCGCCTTATGAGAAACATACTAATCACCGGTGGAGCCGGCTTTATTGGCTCACATGTAGTGAGGTTGTTCGTAAACAGTTATCCTCACTATCAGATTATCAATCTCGATAAGCTGACATATGCCGGCAATCTGGCCAATCTGAAAGATATTGAAGAAAAGCCTAATTACAGGTTCGTGAAAGGAGATATCTGTGACTTCGAAAAAATGAGAGAGGTCATCACTACTTTTCAGATCGATGCTGTTATACACCTGGCAGCCGAAAGCCATGTCGATCGATCCATCACCGACCCCTTCTCCTTTGCCAGAACCAACGTGCTGGGTACACTCAATCTGCTGCAGGCAACCAAAGAGCAGTGGAAAGAGAGTTACGATAATAAACTCTTTTATCATGTCTCCACCGATGAGGTATATGGTGCCCTTGAATTCGACAACAGACTCTTCACTGAGAAGAGTGCCTACGATCCACATAGTCCCTATTCTGCGTCAAAAGCATCCTCCGATCATTTTGTCCGTGCCTATCACGACACCTACGGGCTGCCAACCCTTATCTCCAACTGTTCCAATAACTACGGACCCTATCAGTTCCCGGAGAAGCTGATCCCTCTCTTCATTCACAATATTTGTCAAAATAAACCCCTTCCCGTTTATGGCAAAGGAGAGAACATCAGAGACTGGCTCTATGTGGAAGATCATGCCCGCGCTATTGATCTGATATTCCACCGGGGAGCTGTGGGGGCGACCTATAATATCGGAGGGCTTAATGAATGGAGAAATATGGATCTGATTAATCTCCTTATTAAAACCACAGACAGGCTATTGGGCAGAGTAGAGGGGACATCGGAGAAGCTGATCACTTATGTCACCGACCGTGCCGGACACGATCTGCGTTATGCCATTGATGCCTCAAAGATAAAGAATGAACTTGAATGGGAGCCTTCTCTCCAGTTTGAAGAGGGGATCGAGGAAACTGTCCGCTGGTACCTCGGACATCAGGAGTGGCTGGACGATATTGCAAGCAGAGCATGCAGGGATCGTTAAAGAGTGTTGCCACTGTCGGTCAGAGGTAAACAGCTCTACTCTAAATGTTGTGAATAGTTCATTTTTTGCTATCTTTGCATCCCGATAAACAGATATTATTAAAGTCAGGAAAACCCATGGTTATAGCAGTAGACTTCGATGGAACCATCGTCGAGCATGAATATCCCGCGATAGGCAAACCCATCCCTTTTGCCATTGAGACCCTCCTTCAATTACAAAAAGATAACCACAAACTGATTCTGTGGACTGTACGTGAAGGGCAGCTTCTGCAGGATGCCATTGATTATTGTGCCGAAAAAGGAATCTACTTTTACGCTGAAAATGCAAATCATCCCGGGGAGGATAAGGAAAAAGCCTCCCGAAAACTGGGCGCTGATCTTTTTATCGATGACCGCAATCTGGGGGGGCTCCCTGACTGGGGAGTGATCTACAACGCTGTGAACGCTACCGTGAACAACAGCAATGCGCTGCATCTTATGGCAGGAGCATCA
Source organism: Proteiniphilum sp. (assembly GCA_016649795.1). Lineage (GTDB taxonomy): Bacteria > Bacteroidota > Bacteroidia > Bacteroidales > Dysgonomonadaceae > Proteiniphilum. The sequence continues at coordinate 2,213 of JAENWZ010000166.1, forward strand.
GCCATGCCTGAGCCAAAGAAAAAGCGTGGTCTTTTCGGGTGGAAGTGAATATCCCGGACATCTCTGTCTCAATATAACAGTGCCGCCGCTAGTAACTTGCACTTCGCAGTTCAAATTAAAAAATCAAAATCCGATATTGTATCCTATGCTGATGCCGGGGGTAAAGAAGTTTTTGTTGCGGATCGCGCTCACTTTGTTACCAAAACCCATATCACAGAATAGAGAGAAATCAAAATTCCGGTAAGCATAACCGGCCATGGGTGAAAAAGCAAATCCTGTATAACCACTCGCTCCAATCACAACACCCATACGTGGTTCAACGAATAATCCCTCTGTTAGTCCCTGCTGAGTGAAACGATATCCCGCCAGGAACATGATATAGTTAAACGCATCGTCTTTGTCGTTGAACATGCTGCCAAGAAATTTTCCTTCTCCATACGGGTTGTTGAAACCTTTGACGCTCAACGAGATATAGTTGTACGGGTTTTGTGAAATGAGATTGTCATATGTGAGCCACCCAATTGTCCCGCCCAAACCGAATTTTTTATCGCGTTCTGTATTCACTACGAAGCCGGCATCACCGGATATATGGACATAATTGCTCTTTTGTGCTTGCGTTGCTGTCAATGTGACCACGGTGAACAGTAGAATAAATATTGTTTTTTTCATTTTTGTAGATTGTTTTAAATTAATATATGCAAATATATCTACTTAATTCTGATTATCAAAAAAAATTTATTCAGTTTAAATAACTTAACGAAAATGTTCTAAGTAAATTTGTCCTCTGCTTACATTGCTTAACGAAAATGTTCACTAACTTTGCAAGATGAATTTGAATAAATCAATATAGTATGCAACAGGATAGACAACTCTTTGAGATTATAGGAAAAGAACGTGAGCGACAACTGAAAGGAATAGAACTAATTGCCTCTGAGAACTTTGTAAGTGAGCAGGTGATGCAGTCTATGGGATCGGTATTGACCAACAAATATGCTGAGGGGTATCCCGGAAGACGTTATTATGGTGGATGTGAAGTGGTGGATCTGAGTGAGCAGCTGGCTATCGACAGGTTGAAAAAGTTGTTTGGTGCCGAATGGGTGAATGTACAACCACACTCGGGAGCACAGGCCAATGCTGCCGTCTTTCTGGCTTGCCTGAAGGCGGGAGATGCTTTTATGGGATTGAACCTGTCACATGGAGGTCACCTTTCGCACGGCTCTCCTGTCAATTTTTCCGGATTGATGTTTAGACCGATAGCCTACAATGTGCGGGAAGATGATCAGCTGGTGGATTACGATCAACTGGAATCGGTAGCCCGTGCCGAACGTCCTAGACTGATTATTGCCGGTGCATCTGCCTATTCACGCGAATGGGATTATGCACGTATCCGCAAAGTAGCCGATGAGATTGGAGCCATCTTTATGGTCGATATGGCGCATCCTGCAGGACTGATCGCGGCGGGACTACTTGAGAATCCGCTGAAGCATGCACATATTGTCACCTCAACAACGCACAAGACACTCCGTGGTCCGCGTGGCGGGGTGATACTGATGGGCAGGGACTTTGAGAATCCCTGGGGTATCACTACACCGAAAGGAGAGGTGAAGATGATGTCGGCACTGCTGGATTCGGCTGTCTTTCCGGGAATGCAGGGTGGCCCACTGAAGCATGTTATCGCAGCCAAGGCTGTTTCGTTCTATGAAGCGCTGCAGCCGGAATACAATATCTACCAGGCTCAGGTAAAGAAAAATGCCGCTGTAATGGCACAAGCGTTTATCGATAAGGGTTACAAGGTGGTGTCGGGAGGTACGGACAACCACTGCATTTTGGTGGATCTGCGCACCAAGTTCGCTGATCTGACAGGTAAAGTGGCAGAGAAAGTGCTTGTTGAAGCAGATATTACGACAAATAAAAATATGGTGCCTTTCGACAGCCGGTCGCCTTTCCAGACCTCCGGTCTTCGTTTCGGTACTCCCGCCATCACAACCAGAGGAGCGAAAGAACCGCTGATGAGCGAAATTGTGGAAATGATTGATAGTGTACTTTCAAACGTGGAAGATAGCAAGATAATCACATCGGTGCGCGAAAAAGTAAATGCAACAATGAAGCAATATCCGCTTTTTGCGTGGTAACAGCTCTGCCGGGTTCCCGGTTCTACTTTAGATGATAAAGGAAAATAAGTGATGAGGAATGGATGAACTGTTCCTCATTTTTTTTAATTTTGTACCATACTCGACACCGTACCAGGTAATCTGAATGAACATTCTTCAAACCGACATAAAATTTATTCCCGGCGTAGGGCCTAAAAGAGCCGAGATCCTGAACAAGGAGCTCGATCTCTTTACGCTGGGTGATTTGTTGCGCTGGTACCCCTATCGTTACATCGACAGAACACGGATCTATTATGTGCACGAGATCGACAATTCGATGGCATACATCCAGCTGAAAGGGAAGATTATCGCCTTCGAAACCTTTGGTGAAGGCAGGAGAAAACGTTTGGTGGCACACTTTACCGACAGTACAGGCATCATTGACCTTGTCTGGTTTCAGGGTGTTCGCTTTATCGAAAATAAGTACAAGCTGAATCAGGAGTATATCCTCTTTGGAAAACCCACTCTCTTCAACGGAAAGTGGAATATCGCTCATCCTGAAATTGATCCCTATATGGATGAAACGGATCGCCCTGAGGGGCTGATGGCGATGTACAACACCACGGAGAAGATGAAAAACCACTATCTCAACTCCAGGGCAATGCAGAAGATTATTGAGAATGCTTTCGGGTTGATCAATGAGCGCCTGCCCGAATCGCTCTCTCCTGATGTGGTCAATCAGGCCGGCCTAATACCTTTTCATGATGCAGTGGAGAATATCCATTTTCCGAAAACGCCTCATCTGCTGCGCGATGCGGAATTCCGTCTCAAGTTTGAAGAGCTCTTCTATATCCAGCTGAATATTGTTCGCTATGCTTCCGACAGGAAATTAAAGCTGAATGGATTCATCTTCAGAAAGGTGGGCGAGAATCTGAACACCTTTTATAAAGAATATCTTCCTTTTGAGATGACCAACGCGCAAATAAGGGTGATCAGGGAGATACGTAAAGATACTGCAGCGGGGAAGCAGATGAACCGCCTGCTTCAGGGTGATGTGGGCAGTGGTAAAACTTTGGTAGCACTGATGAC
>JAENWZ010000307.1 GCA_016649795.1 Proteiniphilum sp.
CCTGTTAGGCGTAAAACCAAACTCACCCAGCCTGTAGATGATAGCGGACAATGCAATCAGATTAACGATCAACGTGACGATGGAGAGGATAAAAAGGGTCCATTCATTGAATCGCTGCTTTCTGTTGACCGATGTGCCTGTCACTGAGAAGACAATGATTGCCATCACCCCCAGGAGCATCAGGTTAAACACAATCAGAAATTCCCTGTCGCTGTAGGGATCTTTGCCGGTCACGATAATGCTTACCAGGTAGATCAGCAGTGTGATCAATACCAGGGGACTGAAAATACCTGCGATGATAGGTGCAATTTTGTTCGTGACCGCCGGGAAGTTCCGGATAATGTAAGTGGCTACGATGGGTGCGGAGACCAGGCCGACGATCGCAATATTCTCCATGTAGAAATTCTCGATATTGAGTTCAATGGCAGAAAACAGCCCGATCGTTACTGCGGTAAGTATGCCTCCTGCAATCAGAATGAGGGCTGTAAGTATAGCCAGATCACCGTTGTATCTGATGTAATCGATTCTTTTCAGCAGATTCTTCGAATTAAAGTCTACATAAATCAGTCCATAGAGACACCACAACAACAGGGGCAGATGGATATAGGCCAGGACAATAGAGTCGCTCTCCTCACCCGGAGGTAACAGGTTGATATAAAGAGCGGACAATGCAAAAACCAACAGCGACATCATCAGATGCTTAGGCTTGACCATACCCTTTGTGAGAAAAGCGTATGCCGACAATCCCAGGAAGAGGATGATTCCCGCATTCTTCATGTAGTAGGCATATTCGTCAGGATCAAAACCAAACAATTGAGGTATCTTGATTAAAATCCCGGACACCAGGCAGGCAATGATCAGAAAGAGCAGGTCACTCTTCCTGACTTTCCGGTTTGATTCGTTTTGATGATCAAATTCCAGTCGGGCTTTCCAGTAGTCAGCCGTGTGATGACCTTCAATCGTGGGATAGATAGCAAAGAATGATTTCTCAAAACGCTTTTTATCAGTCCGGTAGAGCATCTCAAGTTGCGCGGGACGATCCAGATTCTCTCTAATCTCTGTTTCCATAATATTAAAAATTGATGATATTAAAATATAGTGACTGAACTATAAACAGGCTGTGTTGTATTGTATTCCACTGAACTCTTTTTCATTTACAGTCATAGAAGCTACAGTTTTCGTACAAAGTAAATCAAATCCGGTGAATATCTTCAAATCAATGTAAACAGATATCCTGCCAGCGCTCCGCCAATCACGATAAAGGCACTGTTCATTTTCTTAAAATAAAACAGGGCAACGATACTCAACAGGGCAATGAGAACTGTCCGCCAGTCGGTCAGTGTATCTTTGCCCATCTCCACGCAGACAGCTGCAATCACGGCAACCGATGCAATGTTGATCGCATCGAGGAAAGCGGCGATCACCTTCGATTTCCGCATCCTGGGTATCAGCGGGTTGAGAGCTGCGACCAGGAGGAAGGAGGGGAGGAAGATTCCGACCGTAGCTGCGATGGCACCCCAGAAACCATTCAGCTGCCATCCGATAAAAGTGGCAGTCGATAAAACGGGACCGGGAGTGAACTGACCCACCGCCACGGCATCGATCAATTGCTGACGTGTCAGCATACCGCTGTTTACCAGTTCCGCATCCAGAAAAGCGAACAGCACGTAACCGCTTCCGTAGAGCAACGCCCCCACTTTAAAGAATGTCCAGAGAATCTTCAGGGTTCCGGGAGATGTCGTGATCTGAAGGAGTATAAGTGGGGCGAAGCTCTGCAGATTGTTTTTCGGATTGCGGATCAGATACCAGACTAAACCGAGCAGGCCGCCGGCGAACAGTGCCAGGATTTCATTCACTCCCAGCAGAGCGGCGATCAGTGTCAGTGCACCCAGAACCGCTAGCTCCCTGTTTTTCATTGCTTTTTTCCCCAACCGATAGACTGCTCCCATAATGATGGCGATGACAGCCGGTTTTATCCCGTAGATGAAAGGCTCCACAGCCGGCAGTTGGCCGTACTGCTGATAGAGCCATTCAAAAACCATTGTAATGACAACCGCAGGAAAAACAAAGCTGCCTCCTGCCACTATCAATCCTTTCCATCCTGCCCTTTCGTGCCCGCAGTGCATGATCATTTCAGTGAAGTTGGGACCCGGGATCAGGTTAGTGGCTCCAACAAGGTCAAGAAAATGTTGCTGGGTCATCCACTCTCTTTTCCTCACCACCTCATCTTCCATCATCGCAATATGCGCAGCAGGACCACCAAAAGCGATGCTTCCCAGCTTGAAGAAAAGTAAAGCTACCTCCTTTAAATTCCTATCCATTCATGAGATTTTTTATCAGTAGAACAATGCCGCAATCAGCCACAATCAATCATTGCTGTTTAATTATCAAAGGCAAATAGTTTGCTTTCCAACAAACATGTTTGGTCTTGGAAATGTTCAACATGAGAAATGATATCACTCTCCACTCTACCCGGTGCCCCATAATCAATCTTTCGGTTTTCTTGAAAGA
>JAENWZ010000238.1 GCA_016649795.1 Proteiniphilum sp.
ACAAGTTCCTCTTTTTTCAGCCAGTATTCAGAGGTTATTAAGGTAAAATTGGTTTCATCTTTCTTATTCAATTCCCACACAACCGCTTCGGCTTCCTCAAATGCCAGGTCAGTCGTCATTTTCTCTTCAAACAATCTTTTAATCACATTCCCGCCCGAGAGCGCGTTGCAAAAAGATTTTAAGACCATTTCCCTTGTTATCTCTTTCTCATAGCCCTCTTCTGAGATCATTGAGAAATCGACCACAGTTGCTTTTGCATTTGGGAACTTACCATTGTATGCTTTAAACAACAATTGGTTGATATTGAACAGATCGTAATGAAGATCAATCTCCGGATACTCTTCAGAGACCTTATCAAGCAACATATCATTAGAGATTTGACCTATCTGCCCTTCGTTTAATCTTTCAGAAAGCTTGTAGGATAACAGTATCGCGGCAGCTTCATTCGGTTCAAAATCGGTAATGGCCATGTTGAGCATATCCTTTAGATTCTCCGGCTTGACACTGTCTGCATCAGGAAAATCAAATTGCTCTAACAGGTTGATGTAATCCTTATTTTGCCAATAGTTCGTAATTTCCTCGATCGTTGCAACGTCCTTTATAATAATATTAAATTTCATCTTTTCTTTATTCTTCCACCTACTGTTAAAGCTTTTCGGTATACGCTCCTTTGAAATGTATGGTCATCCAGTTGTGCAGGTAGTTGTCACTACCTTCCACCAGCTATAACATGTGGCAGCAGGAATAGTTGCATCGTGTATTGCTATGTGTAAAATAAAATTATATCTGCGGCTATGCAGATGGATACCAGGAAGGGATCGTCGTCTTTTATGGTTGTGGTGCTGTGAATTATAGCTGGCAGAAGGTATCAGTCACATACAGGTTGGTCTGAAAGGACGACGACCATTTTACCACCCTTCACCACCTCAGAGAAATCGAGGTGGATGGTGGGATGCTCTTCACCATTAAGTGCCAGCGATTCGATATAGATGTTCTCCTTGGTGTTATTCCGCGTTTCAATCACGAATTGGTCACCACGGTAATAATCCCTGTTGAGTTGAATGGTTATTTTATCAAAAAGAGGACTCCCCAGCTGGAAGGAGGGATTGATCTCTGTGAGTCCCTTCACATCGAACAGCCCCATGGCAGCCATCACATACCAGGCACCGAGCTGCCCCTGGTCTTCGTCTTGTCCGTAACCATACCCATGAACACCCTCTGTTCCGTAAAATTCATCACAAATGGCCCGTACCCACTTCTGTGTCAGCCAGGGCTTCCCCGAAAAATTGAAGAGCCACGAGATATGGAGGTTGGGTTGGTTGCCGTGGTTATAGAGTGTATGCAGACCGGAAAAAGCATCAACGGTTTCTCCTCCGCCAAAGATGCTCTCACGGGAGATTTCGAACGATTTGTCGAGTCTTTGATTGAATTCTTCTCTTCCCACGAGAGCGATCAGCTCCTCAATCTGGTGTGGTACGTAGTAGGTATACTGCACAGCATTCCCCTCCTGAAAACCGATCCATGGGGCCAACGGGTCGAATTCCCCGAGGAACACCCCCTCTTTGTCTTTTGGACGGATCAGTTTGGTCTCGGTATCGAACAGCTGTTTCCACCCTTCGGATAAACGCATCAGCTTTTCGTAGTCATCACTTTTGCCGAGATGTTTCGCGAATTGAGCAACGGCGAAACTACTGAAAGAGTACTCCATGGTATGCGAGGCGGAGAAGCCCGATCCCTCCGGAGTATTTTGCATATAAAGATGTTCGTTGTAGGGGGAGTAACCGTACTCCACAAAGAGTCCCACGTCGAGCTTGCCGGCACCCGCGGGGCGATCTTCGGAACTAATCTCGTTCTTAAGAGCAGCTTCATAACCGGTTGCCACATCGAAATTACGAATGCCGCAGTTGTAAGCCGCAGCAATAGCAAGGCTCACGAAGTTGGTACCCACTCCCGACACATACCTGCTGTTGGCGATCCCGTCGCCCAGCCATCCCGCATCTTTATAAACCAACAGCTGACTCTGTATCCAGTCGGCATAATATTCAGGGTAAGCAAGGCTCCAGAGCTGCGTTAAATTCCAGAAAGCGCCCCAGATGGCGTCGGTATTGTAGTGGTTATGGAGAGGCTTCCCGTTGTTGTCGAGAGGTATTTGACCCACGGTACCGTCGTTTTTCGGGTAGGAGCCATTGATGTCACTGGCCAAACCGCGACCTAGCAAAGCGTGGTACAGACCGGTGTAAAACTTGGTTCTGTCTTCGTCGGTACCCCCTTCCACCTTAATACGTCCCAGGTAGTCGTCCCATATCGAAACCGCTGACTTGCGGGCTTGATCGAAGGAGAGCTCCCCCGCTTCCGCTTCCAGGTTCTGGCGGGCATGATCGACAGAGGTGTAGGAGAGGCCAATTTTTATGTTCACCTGTTCTCCCTCTCTTGTGTTGTAGGTAAGATAGAGCCCGGCCCCTGGGCCCGTCTCTGAGCGTGAGCCCGGGTGGAGGGACTCTTTGACAAAAGTTCCCCATGATTCGGGTTGCTGATCGATCTCCGCACTGAAGTACATTGTGAGATCGGCATCTTCCTGGTAGTTACGGATATAGACAGGGTAGGGGGTAACAAATCCCTCAATGCGGCCATCGTCTGTATAGTTTACGAGTGCATCTTTCACGGGGCCGCTTTCGCCTTGCTGGTTGCCAATATCGAACAGGATGTGCGACTCACCGGCCTGGGGGAAGGTATAGCGATGGAAGGCGACACGCTGGGTTGCGGTAAGCTCCGCTTTGACCTGGTAATCCTTCAGCATCACGGAGTAATAACCAGGGATAGCTGTTTCATCTTCTTTATCGAAGCGCGAACGGTAACCGCTCTCCACCTTGTCAGGATCACCAGGGACGGTCACCAGTGGCCCAACCGTCGGCATCACTACCACTCCTCCGATCTGGAATTCGTGGAAGTTGGCAAATCCTTCAATCGATGTGTGTCGGTAATCGTAACCCACGGCTTGCCAGCCGCCTGGGCTTCCCAGGTGTCCATCGGTGGAAGGGGCCGGCTTGGCCATACCAAAGGGTACCGCGGCCGGGGTAAAAAAGAACCAGCGACTGTGGGCGGTACCGATCATCGGATCAACCCATTGAGTGAGGGTGCTACTCTTTGAACAGGAAACCAAAGTGGTCAACACGCAGCACAAAAGAATTGAATGCTTTTTCATCATAAATTATTCAGTTAGCCGTTGAATGATTCCATTCTCTATGGGATACCCACACCCCATTGGGTGTTTGGGTGAGGTCCCATCTCCAATATAAGTGATCCTCCCCTGAGCAGCTCCTCTGCCGGAAAAGTGAACGTATGCAAAGGTTTACCGTTGAGCAGGGCCGACTGTACATATTTGTTCATTCGAGAAGCCCCGTTGGCAATGATCTCAAACGTCCCGCCCCTGCCGTACTGTTCACCCAGGTCAATCACTGTCTTTTCGAAAAGTGGACTGGCAATCTCATATACCGGGTCGACACGACAGCCGCCGTCCGTCTGAAAG
>JAENWZ010000281.1 GCA_016649795.1 Proteiniphilum sp.
AGAGCAATGAATATTTCTGGGCTTACGGAGGTGATTTCAATGATCATCCCAATGATGGCACCTTCTGTACCAACGGACTCATCTTCGCAGATTACACCCTCTCAGCAAAATCATACAATACCAAGAAGATCTATCAGCCCGTCGATTTTTCTATGAAAGAGGATGGAACAACCTTCCTTTTGAAAAGTAAGCTGGCTTTTAAAACGACTGATGATCTCGATATTCACTACACTGTGCTGGAGGATGGCAAAGTGATCAAAACAGGCAGGCTCGATATCGTCCTTTCACCGGGTGAAACAGCGGAGGTGGTGATCGATGCTTTGGAGCTGATGGCCAAAAAGGAGGCGGAATATTTTATCCGTTTCAACGTCTTTCAGAAAGAGGCTACCTGGTGGGCAGAAGCAGGCTATGAGGTGGCATCTGAACAGATACAGCTGCAGGAGGCGGTGAAACCGATCTACCGGATACCGGCAACAGGAGGGCTGACCCTTCAGGAGAGTGTCGACGCAATCAGGATCACGGGTGTCGACTTTGAAGTGCTGTTCAGTAAAGAGAAAGGAACTCTTAGCGGTTATGTAAGCAATGGCAAACAGCTGATTAATAGCCCGCTGGTGCTTAACCTGTTCAGGTTGCCCACGGAGAATGATAAAGCCCAGGCGGCGAACTGGGACAATATGGGTATCAGAGATCTCACCGTAGAGGCAGGCAGCTGGGAGATCAGGATGGCTGACGACAATAACTATGTAAATCTGAACATCACCAATCTCTACAGCGCCAAAGGTTCCAACAGCTACAGCGTGAACATGGCTTTCAAGGTGTTGAGTGACGGAACAATCATTGTCAACACCCTGTTCGATCCGGCAGTGAAAAAGAGCATCCTCCCCAGAATAGGCTATCGTCTGGAGATGCCTGAGACATTCGAGCAGCTCACCTGGTTCGGTCGAGGACCATGGGAGTCCTACTCCGACCGGAAGGAGGCCTCCTTCGAAGGTGTATATAACAGCAGTGTCACTGATCAGTGGGAGCGGTATGTGCTGCCTCAGAAGACAGGCAATAAGGAGGATGTACGATGGATGAGCCTTACCGATGCTGATGGCGCTGGACTCCTGTTTGTCGCTCCCCAGAAGATGTCAGCCTCAGCCACGCACTACCGCCCTGAAGATATCTATCTGAACAGGAACAACAGGAAGCTCCATCCTTATGAGGTGCCGTTCACTGCCAACACCATTGTCTCCCTCGATGCAGTGATGCGTGGTCTGGGTAACGCCAGCTGCGGGCCGGATGTGATGGAGCAATATGAAGTAAGGGCAGAGAGCACCCCCTTCCAGTTTATGATCATGCCGCTGACAACAGCCATGGAGAATGAGCAACTCTCGGAGAAAGCCAGGGTAGAGAGTCCTGTCAGTCAGCCGGTAGATATCTCGCAGGACAGAGAGGGTTGGATCAGCCTGACAGCTACCACTCCCAACAGCCGGATATACTACAGTCTCAATAACAGCCCCTTCACCCTTTACACTACCCCTTTCGCTTTACCGGAAGGGGGACATATTGAAGCCTACAGCACATCTGAAGGAGTGTTCGACAGTATGAGATCAACAGCCGATATCAGTTTGTTGATCGACAAGACAAAGTGGAGAGTGATACACTTCTCCAGTCAGGCTGAGGGTGATGAAGCCTTCAAAGCCATCGATGGAGATCTGAACAGTAAATGGCACACACCCTTCAAAGATCCCGAACCGAGGCATCCGCACACGATCGTGGTGGATATGAACGACACCTACCTGGTAGAGGAGTTTATCTACACAGGAAGGAGTGACGGTGACAACGGAAGGATTAAGGATTATGATGTTTACTTCAGCAACGATCCCAACGTGTGGGGCAGCCCGGCTGCCAGCGGTCAGTTCGGGAGAGGCTCATCCGCGAAGCATATTAAAATAGAGAGCAGGCCTCAGGCACGTTATTTCAAGCTGGTAGCGAAATCGGAGGTAAACGGCAGACCATGGACATCGGCCGCAGAGCTGGGTATCACAGCCTCAGCGAAGTAATGAAGCAATAAGAAGAGCTCCTGGAGTATAGGTAAACCTGCCGGGGATAGAATTAATAATTAATAAAAACACCAATAATAATGAAAGTCAGATCCATTTTAATCGCATGCTTACTCATTGTCATGCTCCCCGGTTATTCAATTTCGCTACAACAGAATGATCAAAAGAACAGTCCGTCGGAGATCATGCTCACCATCGGAGGGGATCCCACCTCCGAGTATAGTGTCACATGGCGTACCTCCGGGAAGGAGACAGAAGCAGTAGCAGAGATCATCAAAGCGGTGCCACATCCTAAGTTCGGGAAAGACGCAACAGTTGTCAAAGGTAGTACAGTGACCGAATATGGGGAGAGCAAGGATCGTAACTCTCACAAGGTCCGTTTTTCCGGGCTGCAGCCCGACACACGCTATTCCTATCGTGTAGGAAACGGTAAGGTTTGGAGCGAATGGTTTCAGTTCAGCACCGCCAAGAAGGAGAAGGAACCTTTTTCCTTTATCTACCTGGGAGATGTGCAAAACGACATCAAATCGCTGGGATCGCGTACTCTTCGCCAGGCCTATACCCACTTAGGTCATGAGGCCTCCTTTATGTTGTTTGTGGGTGACCTCGTGAGCAGGAGCACCGATGAGTACTGGAGTGAATTTTTCTATGCCGGCGGCTGGATGCTGGGCTCACTGCCTTCCGTTGCGGTAGCAGGTAACCATGAATACAAGGGTAAGGTTTTCTCACCTCACTGGAGCCATCTCTTCGGGATGC
>JAENWZ010000047.1 GCA_016649795.1 Proteiniphilum sp.
ATCTATTATGAGAGAGATGGAGCACTACGTAAACACATTATAAGGAGCACTTTAAACAAAGCCGAAACAGCCACGCGTGAAAGTGATTTTCTCATCCGGTGCCACCGGAGCTATATCGTTAATATTAAACGAATTAAAGAGATTCAGGGGAATTCTCAGGGATACAAATTGTATTTTGAAAATCTCGATTCCCCGGCTCAGGTTTCTCAAATGTATATCTCAGAATTCAAAAGACATATAGAGTAGTTTTTTTGGCCACTGCACGCCTGCTTTTCACCCCTAAAACAGCTATCCATCCCTATTATTCGCAGGATATACCCATTTTTTTGTCATGTACAATTTCATTCATAATTTTATTAGCGAATTAAGGTGAAACTTAATGATTAAAGATATCGTGAATCAATGGTAACCCCATTGATACTAATGAATGGATATAATATAATACAATTAACTAGCAATGAATGAGTTAAAGATAGGGGATCTGACAGCAAAACTGCCAATTATTCAGGGAGGAATGGGTGTTTGTGTGTCGATGTCAGGATTGGCTGCTGCTGTAGCAAATGAAGGTGGAATAGGTGTTATTTCTGCTGTGGGAATTGGTATGTCAGAGCCGGATTATCGAAAGCATTTTCGTGCATCCAACAAAATTGCGTTAAGAAAACAGATCCAAAAAGCGCAATTAAATTCAAATGGAATCATCGGGGTGAATATCATGATGGCTGTTTCCGACTTTGATGATTTGTTACAAGTGGCCCTTGAGGAGAAAATTGACATTGTTTTTATTGGTGCCGGATTGCCACTTAAGATACCCGCATTCCTGGAAAGTATCAACCAGGGTGATACCACCACAAAAATAGTACCCAAAGTTTCCTCCTCCAGAGCGGCAAAGTTAATATTCAGACATTGGCTGGAAAAGTACAATAAAATTCCGGATGCAGTGGTTGTTGAGGGACCGCTTGCAGGAGGTCATCTGGGGTTCGGTAAAGATGATCTGAACAACAGTAAACAATCGCTCTACTCAATAGTGAAGGATACAGTTGATGAAATGGACTTTTTTCAACAAAAAACAGGAGTAGAAATTCCTGTGATTGCCGCAGGAGGTATTTATACAGGCAGGGATATGTACAACATCATGCAGTCAGGGGCCAAAGCTGTTAAAATGGGAACCAGATTCGTCACTACAACTGAATGTGATGTGTCTGAAGAATTTAAACAGAATTACCTTAACTGTACGAAAGATGATATTGTATTAATTGATAGTCCGGTAGGTCTTCCCGGTAGAGTAATTATCAATGATTTTGTAAGAGAGATTCAACAAGGGGAGCAAAAACCGGTAAAATGTCCCTGGAAGTGTCTGAAAACTTGTGATTATAAAAAAGTTCAGTTTTGTATTTCCGAAGCTCTGTTTAATGCAGCACAAGGGAACTTTAAACATGGTTTCTCTTTTGCAGGAACAAATGCCTTTTTAGCCAAAGAAATAATCACGGTTAAGGAAACTATGCAACAATTGAAAGAAGAGTATTACCATGAAGAAATGCGGCTAAAAAAGGTTGAAGTCTGTGAATACTAACTTTTAAAATAGAGCACGATTAATTAGGAAAAATATTCTGACTTATATAGATTACATTTACAGTACACACAATTACCGTTTAAACCATACACCGGGCAGATTGAAGATTACCATTATTCAATCGTCTTGCAAGTTGCCGGACTCTGATGTCAATAGAATCCTGATGAACGAAATGTGTTCAGAAAATATTTATTTCTTTTGGAAAAATCGTATTGAATAAATTGAATTGATATGTATTTGAAAGTAAATCAATCGATTAAAACTTTTCATTAAAGGTTTTTACCCTCTCTCAAAAACTATTTATTTGTCAGACTGTTATATCCAAAGCAAAGTATTATTTAAATTTGTTCTAAATAAACAGATAAATGACTCAAAACGATTTACCTGCTATTTTTTGTGACTATAACCCAATAGAAGATAAGATGCTACAAGTCATCGATAATGAAGGCAATATCATCAACAAGGAGCTGATGCCTGAACTGGATGACGAAACGATTATAGATGCATATAAATTGATGCTGTATGAACGGATAGCCGACGAGAAGGCTGTCTCCTACCAGCGTCAGGGCAGGATGTATACCTATACTCCCAATCTGGGACAGGAGGCCATTCATATAGCCGCCGGGATGAATATCCGTAAGGTGGACTGGTTGGTTCCCTCATTTCGTGAAATGGGCACCCTGCTCGCAAAAGGGGTAACCATGAAGGATATGTTCCTTTTTTACAACGGGAATGAGCATGGCGGCAGTTTTAAGAATGCCAACCATGTGCTCCCCATCGCCATCTCAATCGGCACGCAGTTTCAGCATGCCACCGGCATAGGATACTCCGTCAAGTACCGGAAGAAGGATGAGGTGGTGTTCACTTTTATCGGTGATGGCGGCACATCGGAGGGTGATTTCAGCGAAGCACTTAATTTTGCCGGTGTATGGAAGGTTCCGGTGGTTTTCACCATCCAGAACAATCAGTATGCCATCTCTGTTCCCGTGAAGGCACAGACCAACTCGGTTAACCTCGCCGTCAAGTCGGTCGCTTTTGGTATCCCGGGTATCAAGGTGGACGGGAATGATTTCTTTGCCATGTACCTGGCTTACAAAACAGCATCCGAGTATGCCCGTTCGGGGAGGGGAGCAGTACTTGTCGAAGCGCTTACATACCGTCTCGGAGCACATACCACCTCTGATGACCCTACCAAATACCGGAAGAAGGAGGAGGAGGAGCTGTGGGGATTGACCGATCCGTTGATCCGCCTGAAACGCTATATAGAAAGTATGGGTATCTGGAATATCGATGAGGAGAAGCTGACTGAAGAGTACAAGCAACAGATCGATGAACAGTTTATTGATGCAGAAAACAACAAATCCTATCCGCTGAACGATGTGTTTCAGTATATGTACACCGATATGCCGGAAGAGTTGAGGAGACAAAAGGCGGAATATGAACAATTCTTAAGCTGGAAGGAGAAGAGGAAATGAGCGTAATGACAATGGTGAAGGCGATCAACAACGCGTTGGATATCAAGCTGAATGAAGATAAGAATATCGTAATCTACGGTGAGGATGTGGGCGTTGAAGGAGGCGTTTTTCGCGTGACCGAAGGGTTACAGAAGAAATACGGTGTTGAACGTGTCTTTGACTCCCCCCTGGCAGAGTCCGCTATCGTGGGTACCGCACTGGGAATGGCCGTTTCCGGCCTCAGACCCATCGTGGAGCTGCAGTTTGAGGGCTTCACCTTCCCTGCTTTTAACCAGATCCTTTCCAACGTAGCCCGTATGCAGAACCGTTCTCGGGGAAAGTACGGGGTACCTATGGTAATCCGCTTCCCCTATGGTGGTGGTGTCAACGCGCTGGAGCATCATTCCGACAGCCCGGAGGCGCTCTTCGCGCATATCCCGGGACTGAAAGTGGTGATCCCCTCCACACCTCACGATGCGAAGGGGATGATGATCGCTGCCATCGAGAGCAATGATCCGGTAATTTTTATGGAGCCGAAACGGATCTACCGGGCTATCAAACAGGAGGTTTCCGACGAAAAATTCACTCTTCCCCTGGGCAAAGCCCGGGTGGTGCAGGAAGGGAGTGATGTAACTGTCGTGGCTTTTGGTGCCATGATCCGCGAGTGTCAGAAAGCGATAGTCATGGCCGAAGAAAATGGTATTTCGGTAGAGCTGATCGATTTGCGCTCCATCTATCCCATCGACAGAGAAACAATTAGAGACTCAGTGAGAAAAACGGGACGGATGATCGTTGTAGCGGAAGCGCACGAGTCGTTCAGTGTAGGGTCGGAACTGATTGCCATCGCCAATGAAGAGGCTTTCCTCTATCTGGAGGCACCCCCGAAAAGGGTGATGGGGTACGATACCGTGGTTCCACTGGCACAGGGTGAAAAATATTATATCATTTCGCCGGACCGCATTTTTTATGAAATCGAAAAGAGCGTTCATTTTTAAACTGTAACCAATGCGATATACATTTAATTTCCCTGATTTGGGTGAAGGACTGGAAGAAGGAACCATACTGGAGTGGTACGTGAAAGAAGGAGATAGTGTGAAGGTAGGAGATTCCATCGTGCAGATGGAGACCGACAAGGTGGTGGCAGATATCCCTTCGCCAAAGAGTGGAATCATTGCAGCACGCTACGGGAATGTGGGTGATGTGATTCATGTTGGTGCACCGCTGGTGGAGATTGAACAGGAAAGTACCGGTAACGGGCAGGATGTTACAGAAGAAAAACCGGCTACTCAGCCCATATCGGAACCCGAAGAGGGGGCAGCAGTGGTAGGCACGATGGAGCTGGCCGGCAAAGATGGAGTTCTGGCAGCGAGCAATGAAGGTTCATCTGAAACAGGGAGCGTCGAGGGCGAATCACGTAAAGTGCTGGCGACACCCGTCGCCCGTGCGCTGGCAAAAGAGATGGGGATTGATATCAGGGATGTCACTGGAAGTGACCCCTCGGGAAGGGTGAAGAAAGAGGATATTCTGAATTTCAGATATAAGGCAGAAACGGCAACCGGTAAGGTGGAAGCAACCGGACCCGCTACCGGTGACGTGACATATCTGCCACTCACGCAGATCAGGAAGACCATCGCCAGGAATATGCTTCACTCCAAGCATAACGCAGCCCACATGTCTGTCTTTGAAGAGGTGGAGATAACCGGACTGATGCAGCTGATAGCAAAGTTTAAACTGAAGTATGCAGACAGAGAGGTGAAGCTGACCTACTTGCCCTTTATCGTGAAAGCGGTGGCACAGGCGTTAAAGCATCACCCGCAGCTCAATTCGCAGATCGACAGCGAGAATAACCGGATGATTGTCCATAACCGCTATAACATTGCCATTGCCGTGGACGCCCCGGACGGACTGGTTGTCCCCGTGATCCGCGATGCGGACCGGTTGTCGATATTTCAGATAGCAGAGCAGATCGGTGAGCTGGCCTCGAAGGCGAGAGCCCGGAAACTGACGCTGGAAGATATGAAAGAAGGTTCTTTTTCCATCACCAGTTTCGGTTCCATCGGCGGCATCTTCGCCACGCCGGTCATCAACTACCCTCAAGCCGGCATTCTGGGAATAGGACGGATCATGAGAACACCCATCGTCAGAGATGATGAGATCGTGATAGGAAATATCATGCCCCTTTCGCTCACGGTGGATCACCGTATTGTAGATGGCGGAGAGACAACCCGTTTCCTCAAAAGGGTGATGGAATACCTGGCTGACCCTATCACACTAATCATGGAGGAATGAAAAACATATATTTATTGCTCTTCCTGTTTGTTAGTCCGATTAGTTTGATGCAAGTGCAAGCACAAAGTAGGTCTGACAATGAAGTGATCACTTATCATAATGAAAAAACGCAGGTACGCTCAAATGAAAAAGGGGATCTGTTTATCAATGTATCCCCCAATGATGTCCGTAAATTCAAAACTGATGGATGGGTTCGTTACAGTGACTTCGGCACTAAGGGAGATGGGATAACGGATGATATTGATGCCATCTTTGCAACCCATGCGTTCGCAAATCAGCACAATCTTATTGTGAAAGCCGACGAGGGAGCAACCTACTACATCGGCGGAAAAGAACTTACTGCGGTCATCCGTACCGATACTGATTTTGGCACAGCTCACTTTGTCATAGATGATACAGACGTTCAAAACCGGAATGCACCTATTTTTCAGGTTGGTTCCGGCTTACAATCTTTCAAACCCGAAGGTATATCCATCTTAAAAAGAAATCAGCATAAGATCGATGCCTCTCTCCCCGGACCGTGCCTTTTCACGGTCACAAATTCCAATGTAAAACGATATATCCGGTTTGGGCCGAACCAAAACAACGGATCCTCGCAAACGGATATATTTATTGTTGACAAAAACGGCAACGTGGATAAAAATACGCCAGTCATCTGGGATTTTGACCAGATTACAGATATTACAGCTCTTCCGATTGATGAAACGAAACTCACCATCACAGACGGATATTTCACAACCATTGCCAACAAGGATGAGTCGAAATACACCTACTATAACCGGGGCTTAGCAATCAATCGCTCGAATGTTCTCGTGGATGGACTGGAACACCGCGTCACCGGCGAAGGAGACCATGGTGCTCCTTATAGTGGTTTTATCAGCATCAGCAACTGCTCATACGTAACAATCAGGAACGCCATTCTGACGGGACATAAAACGTATCAGACTATTGGTTCGGCAGGAGTAGCGGTATCCATGGGGACCTATGACATCTCCGTCAACAGGGCACTTAACGTAACATTCGAGCACTGCAGGCAGACGAACGATATCAACGATCGTACATACTGGGGCATCATGGGTTCCAACTACAGCAAGAACCTTGTGTATGATCATTGTACCTTTTCTCGGTTTGATGCCCACATGGGAGTTGCCAATGCCACCATTCGTAACTCAACGCTGGGACACCAGGGGATCAACGCTATCGGAAGCGGGAATTTTACTGTAGAGAACACAACCATCCATAGCAGAAACCTCATCAATCTACGCTCAGATTATGGCAGTACATGGCAGGGTGAGATCTTCATCCGCAATTGTATTTTCGTTCCGACAGGTGTGAAAACAGCCAGTGGAAGTCTGATTGGAGGATCCAACTCCGGACAGCATGATTTCGGTTACACCTGTTATATGCCGGAACGGATCACCATCGAAAATCTTCACATCGATGATTCCGGCTATCCGGATAATTATCAGGGTATAACCATATTTGCAAATTTCAATCCACAGATGAGAGATGATTCTTACGTGGAAAAGTTTCCATATATCAGGACGAAGGAGGTTATTCTTAAGAATATAACTACTGTTAGTGGCAAGCCCTTAAGGGTTAGCGACAATCTGTATATGTTCAGGGATGTAAAGAGCTTCTGATAATACTATGTTCACTGAAAATCGTATTTGCGCATAAAATTAATATTGTATATATTTGCCCGATATCTTTATTAATCTTTTAGCCATAAGGTGGGGATTATACAGCACCATCAGAATTTCCTTTTATGAAAACATTAAGTATTCAAAACGATTCTTTGTCGATTTCCGGGATGCTTTAAAAGATGGATGGCAGGTATTCTTACACGTGTTGACTCTTGTAGCCTATTTGTGGATCGTGATTCTTGTATTCTTCGTGCTTCGATTTGGATATAAATATTATAAACGAAGGATTAAAAATAAGAACAACAGAGCCTGATAAGAGAGAAAGATTTTTTTACACAATATTTACCTACTTTAATAACAAAAATCATGAAAGCAATTTTAATTCTATTCTTTCTTTCAATTGCCTTTTGTGACATTAACGCGCAGGAAAACGCAGAGAAGAAAGAGAAAAGTTACAGTCCGGAAGCGATTGCTCTTTATGATCAGGCAACAGACTTAATGATTCAATCAAAACACGACAGTGCGTTGCTTCTTTATGATCGGGCGATTGAGGCTGATCCTGCATATCATATACCTTATATTGGCAAAGCAAATGTGCTTCTACAGGTAAAAGAATTTCATAAAGCGATGGATGCGATTGAGACAGCGGTTGAAAAAGAACCGGAATTTGTGGAGAGTTGGCAGTCAGCAGGAATAATCGCTGATCTGATTGGCGACACGCAAAAAGCCAATGAATATTACAAAGAAAGCATCAGGCTTTTCAACAAAAACATCAGTGAAACGGATGATCCGGATGTGATTCAGGGCAACAGGTTCGGTAAAATTGTTTCACTCACTATGCTTGAAGAGGATGAAGAGTTAGAAAAGGAGATCAAGCTTTTTAAGGAAGAGAACTCTGAAGTATCAAACTTAGAAGATCTTCAGGGGATGACCAGAGAGAATATCCTCCAGAAAATCAAAACAGAGATCAATTTCTAAACCACCTTTGGATAGAGATTCATACTGAAGAGTCTTAATTTCAGGATACTATTTCTTGTTGCTGTGTCACTCATAACCATGAATTTATCAACGTTGTACTCATTGGAGAAATGGAGGGGAACCGATTCTCTGTTGGCAACGCTTGACAGACACATCTTACAGCTTCCTTTTACGTCAAGCATGCTATGTTCTTCGTTCTGAACACCCTGTGTTATAGGGCTCATCTCTCTTAATCCGGCGATTTCGAGACGATTTAACGTAAACATTTGGTTTGAGTTACGAGTAGATTGTTATTCATTCAAAAACAAGCGAGGGCATAAATGATCATTATCATCAATGCTCTCGCTAAGTATGCTAGTCTACTTTTCTGGATATTACGCTAAGTCTATATCCTTATTCAAATAGACATCTTGAATCAGGTTCAATAATTTAACTCCTTCTTCCATTGGGCGTTGAAAAGCTTTTCTACCGGAAATAAGACCGGTGCCGCCTGCTCGTTTATTAATAACAGCTGTGCGAGCGGCAGCAGCAAAATCGTTATCACCGGACGCTCCTCCCGAATTTATTAAGCCGATTCTTCCCAAATAGTTATTCACAACCTGATATCTACAGAGATCAATTGGGTGATCAGTAGCCAGTTTATCATACATTCCGGGATCTGTTTTGCCAAACTTCAGGTCACGGAAGCCACCGTTGGTATCAGGTAATTTTTGTTTAATGATATCGGCCTTAATGGTAACACCCAGATAGTTTGCCTGACCTGTGAGGTCTGCTGCTGCATGATAATCTTTTTCTGATGTTTTAAACTGATTATTACGTGTGTAACACCACAATACGGTTACCATTCCCAGTTCGTGAGCCTCCTCAAAAGCTTCGGATACTTCCTGCAACTGTCTGTCGGCCTCTTCCGATCCAAAATAGATGGTTGCTCCAACAGCAGCTGCTCCTAAGTTCCATGCTTCTTGAACCGATCCGTACATCACTTGGTCGTACTTATTGGGATAAGTCAATAACTGACTGTGATTCATTTTTACTAAAAATGGAATTTTATGGGCATATTTTCTTGCATACAATGCCAATCCGCCAAAAGTAGTTGCAACCGCGTTACATCCCCCCTCCATAGCCAGTTTAATAATATTTTCCGGGTCAAAATAAAGAGGATTTGGTGCAAAAGAAGCGCCTGCGGTATGTTCTATACCTTGATCAACCGGTAAAATTGAAAGATAGCCGGTACCAGCCAGTCGTCCATGATTGTATATCGATGCCAAATTTTTTAGCACCTGCACGTTGCGGTCACTTATGCCAAATACTTCGTCCACATAATTGGGCCCTGGGTGAGTAAGTTGATCTTTACTTACGGTTTTACATGTGTGATTTAGTAAATCATCTGCATTGTTACCCAAGTATTCTCTGATTCTTTCGATGTTGTTTTCTACCATATCTTTTATTATTATAGTGTGTGGAATATTTATTAATTGATTATCATTGAGATAAGAAGTTAATTCGATATAGAAAGATTTTAGTTGTTTTTTATACGGAAAATTTGCCATATATCCGACCAAATATTTACCGCTTCTATTTGTGAGGGATCAAAACCGGCAACTACAAGATTGTCATACGTTTTTCTGTTGATATTGTCACCATAGAGTCCATAAGAAATGGGGTTTAAAAAATCCATAATTATTCCCTGAATCTTTTTTTGACTGCGCACATGCTCAAGCAATAAAATAGTGCCGTTTTGTTTACAAACTCTTTTTATTTCTTGAAATCCTTTAATGGGATCGCTAACAGAGCAGAAAACGCACGATGCAACAACTGTATCGAATGTATTGTCCGGAAAAATTAATTCTTCTGCATTCATCTTCACAATTCGATCAATATGAGTGTACCCATTTGCACGTCTATGTGCATACTTTAGCATTTTCTCACTGGAGTCTATACCTGTGAGTGTTATACCTGGTGGGTAATGTCGAATGTTTTTTCCTGTTCCAATTCCCACTTCAAGCGTTTTACCAAATGCATCTTTCACCAATTCTTTCCGCCACTTGGTTAGCGTTCCGTCGACAGGAGCTAACAACTTATCGTATAAAGCAGCATTTTGATCATAATATTGCTTGTTTTTACTTTTCATAGAGATGGTGGAATTGCTGATTGCCCCTTTTTATTTCTCTTACTTTCTACCCGTCTAAACATACGTTATTCCACAACTTCATAATTGCGTATCATGTCCATATCTTTATGCTTCAGATTATGACAATGATAGAGGAAGATACCGGTAAAGTCTTCGAATCTTAGAGCAATTTTTACACTCGTAAAAATATTGACAAGCGTCTGTTGGCATTGTTTCTTCCTTCTTATGTCCGCATTCCGGACAAGTAATTGTTGATTGTAGAATTATCATTTGCGGTTCTCCCTCTTTTCGAAGTTTATTTCTTACCAATCTCCATATCCAGAATTATCTATAACGCATTAATAACCCGTTGCAATTTTTCTGCTATTTCTTTGGCTACCTCAATTAATTCCCGGTTATCGACAGCTAGCATTGAGGCCACCGGATTTACTGCTGCAACTTCAACTTTACCTTTGTCCAACTCCTGTACGATAACATTGCAGGGCAACATTGTTCCTATTTTATTTTCAAACTTAAGAGCTTCATAGGCTTTGCCTGGGTTGCAGGCTCCCAATATTTTATATTTTCTGAAGTCGATGTCTAGTTTCTCTTTCAGTTTTTCGTGGATGTCAATTTCTGACAATACGCCAAAACCTTCTTTTTTCAGTTCTTCAGTAACCTTTTCTACAGCTTCGTCGAAAGTGTATTCTGTTGTTTTCTCAAAGTTATATTTCATAATAAATTGTTTTTACGTTCTTCAAACTCCTGTTTATCTATTTCGCCACGGGCGTAACGCTCTTTTAAAATATCGAGCGCCGTATTGCTGGGTTTCTGGAAATCTTGATCGTTGCGATTGAATCTCTGTATAATTAGCCAAATAACGGCAACCATAACGACAATACCAATAATCCACAACCAACCCATTCCAAACCCCATTCCCCAGCTATGTCCTCCAAATCCTCCCATAATAATTTACTTCTTTGCTTTTATTGATTTCATCTGTTTTTACATCAATCCGTCATGGTCATGGTTCATCATGCCATTC
>JAENWZ010000106.1 GCA_016649795.1 Proteiniphilum sp.
GACACCCGAGACACTCATCCCCACACCGGCCAGTATCAATGCTGCCGTACGTGGTATGCGGCTGATGGTGAGCAGAGCAAGCTTCTCCATCTCCCCGCTGAAAATATTGCCAATAGAAATATCAGCCACCCCCACAAAAAGGGAGAGGGCAGCACAGAGTAGCATGATAACCGTCAGAACAAATAACCTCAATGGACCTCCTTTGTTGATAATAGCAAAGGCCGGTAAAGATGAGATTACCGGTCTTAAGAAACTGTGATCATAAATTTTATCAGCAACAAAGGTATAGCTCTATGTGACCTCAAACAATACCCATAACGGGGTATTTTTGGGTCATTGAGCCATTTTTACTACTCATTAACAGCTATTTTTTTCCCTATTCTCCAAAAGAGTGCAGCAGAAAAATCCACCTCAAAGCGTCCATTCTTTGATACGCTGAATGGCCTCCTCAGTTTTTTCTATACTGTTGAAAGCGGTCAGACGGAAATAGCCCTCCCCTTCAGCACCGAAGCCTATGCCGGGGGTACCCACAATATGGCACTCCTGCAGTAGCCTGTCGAAGAAATCCCATGAGTTACCACCCTCCGGACATTTCATCCATACATAGGGAGCGTTCTCACCTCCGAAAACGGTGAACCCTTTCTCAATTAAACCCTTACGGATAATGGAAGCATTCTGCATATAGTAGGAAACCATCTCATCCACCTCTTTCTGTCCCTGCGGGGAATAAACAGCTTCGGCAGCACGCTGGATAATATAAGCCGTTCCGTTGAACTTGGTGGACTGACGGCGGTTCCATAATTGGTTCAACGAGACCTCCTCGCCGTCCGGAGTTTTCGTTTTCAATGCTTTCGGGACTACTGTATAACTGCAACGTACCCCCGTGAATCCGGCATTCTTGGAATAGGATCGGAACTCGATGGCACACCGTTCCGCGTTTTCAATCTCATAGATACTCCGTGGGATCTCATTATCCCGTATAAATGCCTCGTAGGCGGCATCAAAAAGGATCAGACTTTCATTCTCCAGTGCCCAGTCGACCCACCTTTTGAGTTCTGCCCTGGTCATGACAGTACCTGTGGGGTTGTTGGGATAACAGAGATAGACCACATCGGCCCGTTGTACCGGGATCTCAGGCAGAAACCCATTCTCCTCAGAACAAGGGAGCAGGATGGTTTTATTCGATTTACCGATCCGCATAATCGTTGTATCCAGATAAACGGGATAGACAGGGTCTGTGATGGCTACGACATTGTCATCACCCAGGATATCTCCTATGTTTCCCGTATCGCTCTTGGAGCCGTCACTCACGAAAATCTCACCGGGAGTGATACCGATCCCTCTTTTCTGAAAATCTGTCTCAGCGATCTTCTCCCGCAGAAAAGTGTACCCCTGTTCCGGTCCGTAGCCACGAAAGGTCTCTTTCACAGCCATCTCATCCACCGCCCTGTGCAGGGATTCGGTCACCGCAGGTGATATAGGCAGCGTAACATCGCCAATACCCAGACGGATGATATCGGCATCGGGATGTGATGCAGTGAATTTCTTTACTTTTGCGGCGATCGTACTAAAGAGGTAGCTCTCTCCGAGCTGAAGGTAGTTTTCGTTGATTTGAAACATAGGATTGATTTACTGATTTACTGATTTATTGATGTGCCGATGTACCGAATCTTCTCATTGAATCATCGAATCATCGAATTACCTAATCATCGCATCGGTAAATCGAACATTATACTTCTCCTTTGAATACAAAGTGGGCATCGCCGGTAAGGTAAACCTGATTGTTGTTTCTGTCCCACTCAATCTCAAGGATTCCGCCTTTTAACCGTACGGTCGCTTTGGGTTCTGTTCGGTTTGTAACAGCTCCTGCCACCACCGACGCACAGGCACCTGTACCGCAGGCGAGTGTCTCTCCACTGCCTCTCTCCCACACACGCATCTTCAGATTCTCTCTGTCGATAATTTCAATGAACTCTGTATTGGTACGTTCCGGGAAAAGAGGGTGATATTCAATCTTCGGACCGGTTTTTTCAATCTCCAGGGAGTCGATATCCTGCATAAAGATCACTGCATGGGGGTTTCCCATGGAGACAAAGGTGATTTCATAATTTATCCCCTCTATCTCCACAGGGTAGTTGTTCATCTCAGGCAGTGTGGTCTGAAAATGAATGGATTCTTTGGCGGAGAGAATGGCTCTTCCCATATTCACGCGAATACGTTCTACAAGATTCGTTGCAGGATCCACCGTCAGGCTAAGCTGCTTGATGCCCGATTTCGTGCTCAGGTTTATCTCCCTTTTGTTGGTTAGTCCCCGTTCGAACAAATATTTCCCGACGCACCTCGCAGCGTTACCGCACATCTCCCCTTCACTGCCATCAGCATTGAACATGCGCATGGAGTAATCACCCACTTCGGATGGCCCTATCAGAATCAATCCGTCACTCCCCACACCAAAATGGCGGTCGCTCAGCTTACGGGAGAGCTCCTCCGGGTTCTCTATCTTCTCCTCAAACAGGTTGACGTAGATATAATCATTGCCTGCGGCTTGCATTTTTTCGAACTTCATATATTTATTATATTATTATACATTCCCTTCACTTTCTATTAATAAAAAAACACCTGCGCGATTCCCATAGAAATCAGGCACGTGTTTTAAGATTATATTTTCAAAAGTGTCGCTCTTTGTACGCAATTGCTACTATTTCGACAAATATATATCTTTTTGTCGGTTTATTAGCAATAAAACAGCATAAATTTATTTATACCTGGTCCACTTCATCATCTCTTTCAACGAAGGTTTCTTCCCGTACATCAGTATACCAACCCTGTAAATCTTGGCTGCCACAATAGAAATAAGGATAAAGGTACCATACAGCAACGCTATCGACAAGAGTTTTTCCCACAGAGGAATGCCAAACGGAATGCGTACCATTATCACAATGGGCGAACTCAAAGGAATGAGTGATGCCCAGAAAGCCAATGGCCCATCGGGATTGCTCACACTGTAAAAGCCGGCGAAGAAAGCAAACATGATAATCAGCGTCACAGGCGTCAGAAACTGGCTGGTATCTTCCTCGCTATCCACCGCTGAGGCGAACATCGCGAAAATGGAGGCGTACAAAACATAACCGCCAATAAAGAAAATAACAAAAAAGAGGCCAAGCTCCAACCAGTTGATACTGGTGATGGATTGCATGATTCCTTCCATATTGAACTCACTCATCCCGCCGGACATGGCCGCTGCCTGTTCGGGAGATGAGATAAACAACGACAGACCGCTGAATAAAACCCCCATCAATATTCCCCAAATAGCCAATTGGGTAATCCCAACCAGTCCAATACCAACAATCTTTCCTATCAACAGATTCACCGGCTTCACCGAAGAGACCATCACCTCCACGATACGGCTCTTTTTTTCTTCCAGCACAGCCTGCATCACCATATTGCCATACATAAGAATGAACATGTAGATGAGTACGGTAAATACCATTCCAATGATGGTGGCAAGCTCGGTAGATGATTCCTTCACGCTTCCATCATCTCCCTGACGCATTGTCTTCAGCGAAATGCGGGAACCGCTCTCCACGATAGAGCGGACCATGGTGATCGCTTCGCTGTCCACATTGTTCGATTGAGAGAGTGCATCAAGTTTCTGTTGTGTTACTTTCTCGTTCAGAATATTCGATATCATCGACTGTAACTCCTGTGGGGTCTGCTTTACGGATGTGAGAGAAACCGAACCGGGATTTTCATTCAGATCGTCGGTGATACGCAAAATAGCAAACAAATCCTTGCCTAATCTCGATTCCGGATCTTGTTGTTCATCCTCACCCATGACCTGAAACTGATAGGTTTCCGTTGATTTCAACAGTGGAGCATAGATGCCTGTGTTGTCCTTCACAGCGATATTTTTCACACCGCTTTCATTCAAGGTGGAAAGCCAGAGAGGGAGAAAAGTCAATGCGACCATAAGCAGGGGCATCAACAGGGTCAGGATGATAAACGATTTTTTTCTTACCCTGGTACCGTATTCCCGTTGTATAATTAAACCTAAAGCATTCATTCTATTCATTTGTGACAGTTTTAATAAAAACATCGTTCATGGTTGGCAACTCTTCATCGTAACTCACCACCTCATAATGATCGAAGAAAAGTCTCGCCAGATCATTGCTGCTGATGCCGTTTTCTTTTTTTATACGCAGGTCGATGAAATCGTGATAACTCTCTTTCGACAGCAGCGTGAAGGAGGGATGTGCAAAATCGAATTCATTCCCAAAAAGACGGAAACGAAAAATATTGGGCCGGTGATCTTTTCTGATGTCAAACACTTTTCCCTGCAACACCACCTCCGATTTGTGGATAAGGGCGATGTTATCGCACAACGACTCCACCGACTCCATATTATGTGTGGAGAGGATGATGGTTTTTCCCTCATCTTTCAAGCGCAACATCTCGTTTTTCACAATATCGGCATTCACCGGGTCAAAACCGCTGAAAGGTTCGTCGAATATCAGCAGATCGGGGTTGTGGATCACCGTGGTGATGAACTGTACTTTTTGCTGCATCCCTTTCGACAGCTCCTCTACCCTGCGATTATACCAGCTCATGATATCGAATCGTTGAAACCATATCATCAACTCCCGGTGTGCGTCTTTCTTCGACATACCACGCAGCTGAGTGAGATACATGGCCTGCTCCCCCACCTTCATTTTTTTGTACAGTCCGCGCTCTTCAGGCATATAACCGATGCGATAGACATCTTCGTTCTTCGAGGGTTTTCCCTCAATCAACACCTCTCCGCTATCGGGAGCCGTGATGCGGGTGATGATACGTATCAGGGTTGTTTTTCCGGCACCATTGGGTCCCAACAACCCGAAAACCGATCCCTTGGGAACCTGAATGCTCACCTTGTTTAGCGCCAGATGATTGGCATATTGCTTCACTACATCAATAGTTTCTAAGTACATCATCCAATTCAATTATTTTTTCAGATTCATAATTATTACGTGATTCATCGCAATTTTTAAGCTTTCAGCGCAAGGGACCGGGGTCAATATTTCAGTACGATCCTTTCACCCAACTCCTTCGACAACACTCTTTTTATCTCCTGCAACTGTTGCAGTTGAGTAATGAGAGTGGTGTAGTTTTCGGGATTGCTCGTATTCAGCTCTTTTTTAATCTCATCAATTTTTTGCAGCACATAGGCGTTCTTGAGTTCAGTAGTAGCACGCGGTACGTAAGAGTTGAGGAGATTCTCTTCAAGCAGCCGTGAACCTTTATCCCCCTGCGCTTCGCCCAGTATTTTCGCGTGGATCTTACTCAGATGATAACGATCGCTCATCAGCTCCGATGCCAGCCTGCTTATCTCTGCATCGGGATGAGTGAGAAAATAACGTCCCGAATCAAAAACAGCATCCTCCAGATGTGCGGCAGCCTCTTCAAAAACCTGCCTGTAGAGATCATTGGTAAACATGATGTTGTCACGCTCCAGGTCGTACAGCACAAATTCAGTGACACCCGGTCCCTCCTCCACAAGCACATCCTCTTCAATCACTTTTTTTCCCTCTTTCCTTTTTTGCTTTTCGAACTTACGATAAATAGGTGTGTTGGAATAGCGCACCACATAGCGTAGTATCTGCAGCTCGTACCGGTCGAAATAATTATTGGAAGAGGCCTTCCTCGCGGATACATCCTTTTCCACGGGGATAACCTCCCTCAACTCAATGCGGGCAGCCTCTTTATCTTTTTGTTCAATCTTCTTCGTGTAGTTGCGGCGACTGATCTTGTTGATCTCGGCAATCAGCACCCGCTCCTGCATTTTGAGCAATTGCGAGCAATCCTGGATATAGACAGAACGGGTGATTGCGTTGGGGATAAGAGCAATGCTCTCCACCACGTTGGAGATCAATCCCGCCCGTTTGATAGGATCATCTCCCACCTCCTCCAGCAGGAGCTTCGTTTTAAAACGAATGAAATCGACCTCATTCTCTGAGATGAAGCGATTGAAATTCTCCGCATTCTGCTTTTTGGCAAAGGAATCGGGATCTTCTCCGTCGGGCAGCAACACCACTTTCACGTTCATGCCATCCTCAAGCAGCAGGTCGATACCCCTTAAGGCAGCTTTGATCCCGGCCGCATCGCCGTCATAGAGCACAGTGATATTCTCCGAGAAGCGGTGGATCATCCGTATCTGTCCGTGCGTAAGGGCTGTCCCCGACGAGGAGACGACATTCTCTATTCCTGCCTGATGCATGGAGATCACATCGGTATATCCTTCCACCAGAAAGCATTTATCCTGCTTCACGATCGCACTTTTGGAGAAGTAGATCCCATACAGCTCTTTGCTTTTGGAATAAATCTCACTTTCAGGGGAATTCACATATTTCCCTACATGCTCCACCTTCCTGAGGATACGTCCGCCGAAAGCGACCACCTTGCCCGACAAGGTATGGACCGGGAAGAGCACCCTCCCGCGAAAACGGTCTACCAGGGGCTGGTTCTGTTCACCGCCGGCGGAGAGACCTGTTTTAAGCAGAAAATC
Organism: Proteiniphilum sp.; assembly: GCA_016649795.1. GTDB lineage: Bacteria > Bacteroidota > Bacteroidia > Bacteroidales > Dysgonomonadaceae > Proteiniphilum. The sequence continues at coordinate 6,542 of JAENWZ010000106.1, forward strand.
ACGTTTGTATCCTGCTTTCTGTGCTTCTGTTGAAAAGGCATCGCGTTGCTCAAGACTGTAGCCGAGCTGGAATTTTTTGACAATATCATCGCGGAAACCTCTTTCACGGAAGTAGCTCAGACCTACCGATTTTCCTTCGGGATGAACGTGAAGAATTTTCACAAAATAGTCACGGGCGTACTCATTGAGAATGAACATGCTCTCACGATCACTCTGCGCCTGTTTCTCCTCATCGGTGTACTCTTTTTCTATGACCTCAATATTGTATTTGCGTGCAAGATATTTCAGCGCTTCGTAGTAGGTGAGCTGCTCATGCTTCATCACGAAATGGATGGGTGATCCGCCTTCGCCACAGGCAAAGCATTTGCAGATGTTTTTCGAGGGAGAGACATAAAAAGAGGGAGTACGATCATCGTGAAAAGGACATAATCCCACGAAATTCACACCTCTGCGACGAAGCGTAACAAAGTCAGACACAACATCTGTAATCTGTGCTGAATCCTGTATACGCCCTATAGTAATATGATCAATCATTTGGAATTTGTATGTCCAAGGAGTTTGCACCCATGTTGTGAAATTCGCAGAAAGGTACCTTCTCTGTGACTGGATCAGAAATAAAAATCTGTATTGAAATGAAAAAAAATCCGTTTATTACAGAAACAAAGATACACAAATTTCGTGTTACGCAATCAAAGATATATATACCAAAGAATATTCATAAAAAAAATTCATCTGTAATTATAATCGTTACATTTGCAGGAACATTACTGGTTAGAAAGTTTATACTTTTTTGTTGACTACATGTATGGAAACAAATGAAAATCGTACAGGGAAC
>JAENWZ010000233.1 GCA_016649795.1 Proteiniphilum sp.
GACAATGCCCGATGCAATACGTCTGTTGCGCTCAGGTAACCAGACGCCGGTCAGGCTTACCTTTAACAATGTGCGCACCAGGGAAAACGTGGCAGGACGCATCTCAGAACAGCTCATGCTTGACAGCCTAACGCTGCTGAATGCACTCAATGACCCCTCACTGGCAGAAGAACTGGAATTTAACGAACATACATTTATCTCAATGTTCATCCCGAATACCTATGAAGTATATTGGGATACCAGTGCAGAGAGCCTGCTAAATCGCCTGAAAAAGGAGTATGAGCGCTTCTGGAATGAAGACCGCCGAAACAGAGCAGAGAAAATAGGTTTGACACCTTTACAGGTATCTGTACTGGCATCAATTGTTGAAGAAGAAGCGACCTATGTTGATGAATATCCTGTTGTTGCCGGACTCTACCTGAACCGACTGAAAAAGGGGATGCGACTGGAAGCAGATCCGACGGTGAAATTCGCTGTCGGCGATTTCACGCTGCGCCGCATTCTCTTCAGACACTTGGAGGTGGAATCACCTTACAACACTTATAAAAACACCGGTCTGCCACCGGGTCCCATCAGAATTGCCTCCATCCAGGCCATTGACGGGACATTATCTCCTGAGCAGCACAAATATCTGTTTATGTGTGCTAAAGATGATCTCTCCGGACGTCATAACTTTTCTGTTACCCATGCAGAACATGCACGGAACGCGAGAGCGTATCAGCGAGCACTGAATGAAAGAGGGATCTATTAAACTCTCTCTTGCTGCAATCGTTTTTTCACAGACCTCTTATCTTCATGGATCTGCTCCACGAGCTTCTCCAAAGAATCGAATTTCCTGTCGGAACGGATAAAATCGATAAACTCCACTGTGAGAGATTGATTGTATAGATCCGCATTGAAATCAAAAATATTCACCTCCACGCTTATTCCCGGGTCATTATGCAAGGTGGGACGGGTACCAATGTAAAGCATCCCCTCATAGATCACATCCCTAACATGTACCAATACAGCATACACACCCAATGCAGGAACAACCTTGTATCGTTCCCATGACCTGATGTTCGCTGTAGGAAACCCTATGGTTCTTCCAACACGGTAACCCTCTACTATTTTGCCTGATAGCGTATAATTATATGATAAAAGAGTGTTCGCTTTTAATATCTCACCCTCTTTCAATAATGAGCGTATCTTGGTAGAACTCACGTTCTCTCCTTCAATATGCCATTCTGAAGCCTTTATCACACGCATCCCCATCTCCTTGCCGTGTTTTTCATATTCATTGAAGCCCTCTTCACGGTTATGTCCAAAACGGTGATCATACCCAACGAAAAGCGTATGGACTCCAATGTCATTTTTCAGCACTTTTTGCATGAACTCCTTTGCAGACAGAAGAGAAAGGTCATAAGTGAAAGGCAGGCTAATGCAGCAGTCTATCTGTGTAGCCGCCAGCTGCCCTAGTTTCTCTTCATAACCGCACAAAAGTGCAGGCTGATAATCTTTTTGCAGCACCTTGCGCGGATGAATGGGAAAGGTAATTATTGCCGAGGGCAGATTGAGTCGTCTGGCCTCTTCTTTAACCTGTTTAATGAGATGCCGGTGGCCGATGTGCACTCCGTCGAAAAAACCGACAGATGCCACATACGAACCATCGTTTATTATTTTATTATCCGATAGATCAATATGTTCCAAAATTCCATGATTGTTTATAAGAGCATTCTCTATTGTTTCCTTCTCCAATAAACGCCCAATCCGGTCTTTTGGTTTAAAAAAGAGGTTGAAAATAACAGAGCAGAGCCACGGTTTTCTCAAACACACTTTTTTTGGTAAACTCTTCCCTACTCTTTTCTTTTCAGGGGCTGAATGATTTTATTACATAAAATGTAGTATTAATTTTCAACATTTCAATATCTTTGCAATTGAAAGAATAAAAAGAGGGTAATCTTCATTTTAACTGATGATTTAACTGTCGCAAGCACCTCTGTTTTGTGTATGGAGCTAAATATATGACATTTAGATATCTAGCGGGGGTACCCGTTGCACGCGAAAGAGGAGTTGTTTGAAGCGAAGGGGGTCAATTATTATAGCAATAACGAAAAAAACTAATAGAATTCAAGCAACCTAAAAGTAGAATCTTAAAAAATAGAACCGATGAGATCTAAATTTATTTTAATTATTACAATCGCAATGACTGCATTAACAGCTGCCTGCACCAGTGAAGGCAAGCACAACACACTTACCCGGCAAGAGGCTGCCGATGGATGGGAGCTTCTGTTCGATGGAACAACACTTAACGGATGGCGTGATTATAACGGCGATAGCCTTGCTGCTCCCTGGTTTGCCGAAGAGGGAATGATTCAGGCCAAAGGTGAAGGAGCTGATGAACATGGTTATATCGTAACCGATAAAATCTACGAGAATTTTGAACTGGTCTGGGACTGGAAAATAGCTGATGGAGGCAATAGCGGCGTGCTATACCACGTAGTCGAAAATCCGAAGTTCACCGTTCCCTACGTTACCGGTCCTGAATATCAGCTGATCGACGATCTTAATTTTCCCCAACCATTGGAAGATTGGCAGAAGACGGCTGCTGACTACGCTATGTATACCACAGACACTGCAAAGACGATCATCAAGCCTGCCGGTGAATGGAACAGCTCTAAGATTGTTTTCGACAATGGGCATGTGGAGCACTGGTTAAACGGCGAGAAAGTGGTTGAGTTCGAAGCATGGACAGAAGAGTGGTTCGAAAGAAAGAACAGCGGCAAATGGGAAAATGCGCCCGAATACGGGTTGGCCCGCAGGGGGGTGATCTGCCTGCAAGATCACGGTTCGGCAGCCTGGTTCCGCAATGTAAAGATTAAGGAACTACCCGCTAAAACAAAAGGGATAACGCTGTTTAACGGAACAGATTTAAAGGGATGGGAAGTATACGGAACAGAGAAATGGTATGTGGAAGATGGTCTCTTGGTATGCGAAAGCGGCCCGGAAAAACAGTACGGATACCTCGCAACGCGTGAATACTACGATGATTTCGATTTAACACTGGAGTTCAAACAGGAAGCAGATGGTAATTCAGGCGTCTTCATCCGTTCATTCGTTGAGCCGGGAGCAAAAGTGAACGGCTGGCAGGTTGAAGTAGCTCCGAAAGGAAATGACACTGGTGGAATTTATGAGTCATACGGAAGGGGATGGCTCATTCAGATTCCCGATGAGAAGGAAGAGATTTTGAAAGAGGGTGAATGGAACACCATGCGTATTGTTGTGAAGGATGACAACGTGAAGACCTATCTCAACGATGAAGAGATGGTTGATATTACCGATGAAAAGATCGGGAAAGGTCAGGGACGTATCGCATTGCAAATTCACAATGGTGGTGGAATTAAAGTGCTCTGGAGAAACATGAAGTTACAAACTTTGTAATCAAAGCACACCTCAAGTTAAGCCCCTGCTTGCGTTCTTCCCTGTGTAAAGATTCAATCGGCAGCGTTTCTGCTATTTGGAAGATGCCCGCGGGTATGTTTAATGAAAGCCCTGTCATTCAAGACGGGGCTTCTTTTTCTCAGAGCTCTTTTTTCTGGCACTGTCTTTGTAGTTAATCTC
>JAENWZ010000383.1 GCA_016649795.1 Proteiniphilum sp.
CCATGGTGAAGGTTTCACCCGGCCGGATGGTCACATAGGGGTTTACCTTCCATCCCTGCCCCAGGTCTCGTGAAGCGTGGGTTGCATTGGCTGTGTTGCGTGGTGCATTCGGATCGGGGGTAGCCATACCGCCTTTGCCTTTTTCACCGGTAAAATTTTCCGGGCTGATGGATCGCGTTTCCGCGTTGGAGAGGCGGTAGAGGTTACCCATATTCATTCCGAGACCATTAAATTCTCTCTCCTGGGCGTTTATCAATGAAATTGAACCAACCACCCAAATAAGCAGTGTGACAAAAATTGTTCTTAGATGCATAATATTAATTATTATCGATTAGAAATTAGTCAAATATAAACCAAATTATTTTAAAATCATTTTTTGTGATTGACAACTCACTATATGATTAAATTTACCAAAAATAGTAAATCTATTGTCAAGGTTATACTGATCTGTTAATTATGTAACATGTTCATATACTTTCTCCCGAAATATGAAAATTTTTCACCTCAATCTCTCCATACACTACATTTAGAGAAGGTTTTCCATTATTAAGGGAAACTGTTCCAAAACCTTTTCCTGTTGAGATAAACGAAATAAAATCCCCAATTTTGGAATCAATATAAAGGATCTTATCTATTGCGTCGTATCGAACACCGGTAAGTCCCTGAATCAATCCATAACTTGCCATTGCCCGGGCATACCAGTGTCCGCACTCATATTCGTTAAAGGGATTCCTTACTGCACCATCATATCTTTTACGGCAGGTGCGTACAATCTCCAAACCTTTTTCCACTTCTCCTTTCAACATCAGATGACCTGCCACCTGATACTCTATACCCGTCCATACCTCGTTGCTATAGACAAACGGCAGCGATAATGCTCCTCCTTTCGGCCAGGAACAGAGCAGTAGTCCTCCATCTTCGCCACAGGCATAGGTGGGTCGCTGAGGATTGTAATGATCATGCAGCGTTGTCTTCAGATTGTGTCTGTGTACAGCATTTAGGTGGCTTGCCACCTTTTCAGTGTCAACAACCTCAGGAAGACCGCATACAGAGGCCATCCACATGCCTAGGATCCCATCGGAGAGGCAGCCTGTGCCGTACTGATATTTGGGTCCCTCTCTCTTTAAAAGAGCGACCGCTTCGTCAGAATATGCACCTCCATAGGATTGCACCTCCACCGGATTGGGAGCATTCAGCCCCTCCCAGATGATTTTCTGGATGAAGTACTCGCCATCGAAGAGTTCATTCTCCATATAGCTCTTCCCTTTACGGAGCAGGCTTTCATACTGACCAAAAGGTTGATTTACCTCCCTGCACATGGCAATCATAGCGGTCAACGCTCCCAGGTAGAAGCTGGTACACATTCCGTCTGGTCCCCAGAACTCAATATCGTAGGTGTTGTGATGGGGCTCCTCCAGGTAACCTTTATGTTTTGGATCCCACGTGCGGATGCAATAATCGATGCTTTTCTGCACATAGGGAAAGAGACGTTTCATCCACTGCTTGTCACCGCTGATCCGCCACTCCCTGTAGACC
>JAENWZ010000402.1 GCA_016649795.1 Proteiniphilum sp.
CAAGGTATCGCTTCAATACCGCTTTAACCGGGATAATCAGCTCTATATAACCTGGGCGAAAGGGTACAAGACAGGAGGCTTTAATACGGTTTTCGAAGAGGAGCAGGAGCGTACCTTCGGCCCGGAGAAGAGCTGGAACTATGAAATAGGCGGTAAAGCCGGTCTTTGGGGACGTAGACTCTTTGCTGAATTTGCCCTCTTTTATATCGACATGCAAAACCAGCAGGTGAAGCAGCTACTCGATATGCAGGGTGTGAGAATATTCAACGCGGGTAGTTCCGTCAGCAAAGGTATGGAGTTATCGCTAAGGGCTTCACCTACTTCAGATCTCAATGTGAATATCTCTTACGGCTACACCCATGCCACATTCAGCAGTTATACATACAGCAGTGAAGTAGATTACTCCGGCAATTACCTGCCATTTGTTCCCCGCCACACCTTCTCTGCAGGTGCGGACTACCGTATCCCCTTCAGTACGGCCATCTCCGATCGTTTGCTGTTACAAGCGGGCTACACCGGCATGGGGGAGATCTTCTGGCACGAGAACAACAGGGTGAAGCAACCTTTTTACGGTCTGCTGAATGCCAGTGCGGGAGTGGAAAAAGGAAAACTGAATCTCACGCTCTGGGCGAAGAATATTTTGAACAGCACTTACCTGGGATACTATTTCGAAGCTTCCGGACGCAGGCTCGGTAAACCGGGAAAACCTTTCACCGCAGGTGTTAGCCTGAGTTATTCATTGTAAGAACGAATGAAACAAGCAAATACAGCCAACCTCTTCACATTCTTTACACTCTACATCGCCCAATCCATCCCGATGAGCTTCTTTGCGACCGCGCTGCCGGTACTGATGCGACAGGGTGATTATTCGCTCTTCGCTATTGCCCTGCTGAAACTGATCAAACTGCCCTGGATCCTGAAGTTCCTATGGTCACCACTTGTGGACAGTAGTACGGACACTATAAGAGATTACAAACGTTGGATCTTCGGAGCAGAAATTGTGTACGCAGTCATCATTTTCGGGGTGGCCATGCTCAACATAGAGACCAACTTCACCCTTATTTTCATCCTTATCCTGCTCGCTTTTGCCTCCTCAGCAACGCAGGATATCGCCACCGATGCCATGGCTGCCCGCTCCTTCGAACGCAAAAACAGCAGCCTGCTCAACAGTATGCAATCGATGGGTTCATTTGCCGGAAGTATGGTGGGAGGTGGTTTTCTGCTGCTGCTCTTTCATCGTATCGGATGGTCTCATTTACTGCCGTGGTTAGCCATCTTCGTGCTTGTGGCACTGATACCCCTGGCCGTAAACAAAAAAATTACGCTTAAGGAAAGAAGTAACAGCAGAAAAGCATCCCCCCGGGATATG
>JAENWZ010000312.1 GCA_016649795.1 Proteiniphilum sp.
AGCGGATTTTAAACACCGATATCAGTGTGGGAGCATCACTCGGTGCAGCCCTCGATAGGGATATCTATCCCACTCATTTCCTTTTAACCCCCTATTTCCGCTGGTTCTTCGGCGGTGATGCTGAGAATCTTCAGAAGTATGGTGCCGGCTTCTTTATCGAGGCTAACGGGGGACTCTTCACGACAACGGACGACGAACTTTTTTACGGGGACATCAACGAGAGCCGGGAGGAGACAACAACGGGTGCCGGCCTGGGAATGGCCCTGGGCTGGAAGTATCTGACCCGCAACAACTGGGTGGGAGAGCTCTATTTTGGAGCAGGACGTGATTTCGTGAATGACGGTGCTTATCCCCGGATGGGAATCACCATTGGGAAACGTTTCTAAAGAGACTATCATCACATATCTGACAATGAGAGGAAGCATTTTTCTCTCATTTTTTTTTGCAGAGATCGATACAAAGGGAGAAGAGCGGTATAGCTAATTCGGATAATATAATGTAAATTTGTGCATTCAACAGTTAATAACAAAGGATAAACGATGAAAATATCTGCCGATTTAAAAAAGCTCCTCCCCGATCTGATCGTGATTGTGGTGTTCATTCTTATTTCTTTCATCTACTTTGCACCGGCAGTGATGGATGGGCGCGTGATCGCACAGCACGACTCGCTGGCGGCGATCGGACAAGGTCAGGAGCAACGCGATTATATGGAGCGGCACGATGGTGAGCGCACAAGGTGGAATATCTCCATGTTCAGCGGTATGCCCTCGTACCAGATGAGCCCCACCTACGATTCGTCCAAGCCGCAGGATATGGCGAAAAAAGTCTATTCCCTGTTCCTGCCCAACTATGTCTATCTGATCTTTATCATGTTGCTGGGCTTTTACATCCTGATGCGCTCCTTCAGGGCATCGCCGCTGATCAGTGCACTGGGAGCTGTTGTATGGACCTTTTCATCTTATTTCTTCATCCTGATTGCTGCCGGGCATATATGGAAGTTCATCACCCTGGCCTATATCCCACCTACGATAGCGGGGTTGATCTATATCTACCGCAAAAAATATCTACTGGGAGGATTGCTTTTCATGATCTTCACAGTGTTTCAGATATCGGCCAATCATATACAGATGAGCTATTACTTCCTGTTTGTGATGCTCTTTATGGTGATTGCTTTTTTTGTGGAGGCGATCAGAAAAAAACAACTACCCGATTTCCTGAAATCAACAGCTGTTGTCCTTTTTGCCGGGATCATAGGGGTAGCGGCCAATGCCAGCAACCTTTATCACACCTACGAGTATTCGAAAGAGACCATGCGCGGTAAATCGGAGCTGACGCATCACGGCGAGGAGAACAAAACCGACGACGGCCTGGAACGTGATTATATCACAGCCTGGAGTTACGGCATCGGTGAGACATGGACGCTGCTGGTTCCCAACACCAAAGGGGGAGCCTCAGTGCCAATAGCTGAAAATGAGCGGGCGATGAGCAAAGCGCGTCCCGAATACCAGCAGATTTACCAGCAGCTGGGACAATACTGGGGTGATCAGCCTGGTACCTCGGGACCGGTTTATGTGGGAGCATTCGTGTTGATGCTGTTCATCCTCGGCCTCTTTCTCGTGAAGGGTCCGCTCAAATGGGCACTGCTGGCAGGCACGCTCTTTTCTATCCTGCTTTCGTGGGGTAAAAACTTCATGGGACTGACCGATTTCTTTATCGACTATGTGCCGATGTACAATAAATTCCGGGCGGTCTCATCCATCCTGGTGATCGCCGAGTTTTGCATTCCTCTGCTGGCCGCACTGGCCGTGAAAGAGATCATTGAGAAACCGGAAGTGCTGAAAAAAAATAGGAGGCCACTCTATATCAGTCTCGGACTCACCGGTGGGATTGCGTTGCTGTTTGCTGTTGCACCACGGCTGTTCTTCTCCTCCTTTGTCTCCTCTTCCGAAATAATGGCGTTGCAGTCGCTTCCACCGGAACATATCCAGCCCATCATCGCTAACCTTGCAGATATGCGCATCGCTCTGTTCACTGCCGATGCATGGCGAAGCTTTTTTATCATCATTGCGGGTACAGCACTGGTATGGTTTTTTATCGGCAAAAAAATCAAAGCAAAGTGGGCTGTGGCAGGGATCCTGCTACTATCCCTTTTCGACATGTGGGGCGTGAACAAACGTTATCTGAATGATACCGATTTCGTGGCGGTGAACAACCAGCAGCAGCTCTTCACCCCATCGCCCACCGATGAACTTATCCTGCAGGACACCACCCAATACTACCGTGTATTGAATATGGCTACAAGTACCTTTAACGACGGTGTCACACCTTACCTGCATAAGGTGATCGGCGGGTACCACGCAGCGAAGCTGCGCCGCTACCAGGATCTGATTGATCTCCACCTCACCGCTGAGATGGCCCAATTGAAGCAGGATATTATCAGTAGTCAGGGGAGAC
>JAENWZ010000388.1 GCA_016649795.1 Proteiniphilum sp.
CATCTTCCGGTAATGGAAAGTATGCCAACCCGTATGGAAAACCGGTTCCCCGATCACAGCCGCATTGTTGTTTATCCTAAGAAGCATCTCGCCGATCAACTGCTGGAGAGCGATGATTATATTTTTATTCCCTGATAAATTCCCGATACTCCTTAATTATGAATAAACTAACCCGTCTGTTATTCTTGCTTCTCATGGTTGTCTTAGTGACAGCCTGCGGCTCTTCAAAAAATGCTCTTACGCAAAAAGCAGATGCCACCCCTAAAAGGGAGTTTAGGGGGGCGTGGATTCAAACAGTGGGACAATCACGCTACCGGCAGATGAACAGTGCCGCCATGAAGCACTATCTTGCCGATATGGTGCGACAGCTCGATGAAGCGGGTGTCAATGCCGTTATTTTTCAGATTCGTCCCGAAGCTGATGCATTCTACCGGTCTGAGCTGGAGCCCTGGAGCCGATTTTTGACGGGTGAGCAGGGTAAAGCACCCGATGATGCGACGTTCGACCCTTTGGCATTTATCATTGATGAGTGCCATCAACGGGGGATGGAATTGCATGCATGGATGAATCCCTACAGGGTGAAAACGAATATCAGTAATAAGCTGGCACCCGGGCATATCTACCGGAGATATCCCGAACGGTTTGTACAGTATGGTAACCAGCTCTTTTTTGATCCCGGTCTTCCGGAGAACAGGAGCTTCATCTGCGAGGTGGTGCGTGATATCGTAACACGCTATGATGTGGATGCCATCCACATGGATGATTATTTCTACCCTTATCCCATTGCCGGCACACCTTTCCCCGATGACAACAGTTTCGGCATCTATGCTGCATCTCAGGGTTTCTCTTCCTCACAGCGGGGCGACTGGCGACGTAACAATGTGAACCTGCTTATTCAGCAGATAAAATATACTCTTGCCGGCACAAAGCCGTGGGTACGTTTTGGTATTAGTCCCTTCGGGATATACCGCAATAAGCGCAGCGATCCCGGCGGGAGTGATACGAACGGCCTACAAAATTATGACGATCTCTATGCCGACATCCGGTTGTGGGTAGAAAAAGGGTGGATCGATTACAACCTGCCGCAACTATACTGGGAGACAGGGCATAGTGCTGCCGATTACACTACACTATTGCACTGGTGGAACGCCAACAATTTCCGGCAACATCTCTATATCGGCCAGGATCTTAAACGCAGCATCGATAAAAACGAACTAAGTAACAAAATCCGCATGACGCGAGAGATGTCTTACGTCCATGGCAACTGTTACTGGTACGGTTACCAGATCCTGGATAATTTTGCGGGGGTTGCAGATATGTTAAAAACAGATGTTCATCGCACAAAAGCGTTAATCCCGGCCTACACACATATGCACGATGGACGGCCCGATGCAGTGAAGAAGCTGACGGAGGTGTTCACGGAAGACATGCATTTTCTTACATGGGAACAGAAGAAAGAGCCTTCAAATCCTGAAACAGCCCTGAAATTTGTGGTATATCGTTTTCA
>JAENWZ010000283.1 GCA_016649795.1 Proteiniphilum sp.
CACCAAACAGTCCGTACCAGTTGTGAATATTGATGAGATTAGCTCTTCAAATATTGTACTGGTTGGAACCATCGGGAATAATATATTGATCAGAGAGCTGGCCCAAAGGAAAAAGATCGCCGTGCAGGAGATTGAAGGAGGTTGGGAGCGATATATTATCCAGGTGGTTGATAATCCATTTCCTAATGTTAAGCAGGCGCTGGTAATTGCGGGAAGCGACAGGAGAGGGGCAGCCTACGGTCTCTTTTCTATATCGGAGATAATAGGTGTGTCTCCCTGGTACTGGTGGGCCGATGTTCCGGCAGAGAAGAGGTCCGATATATACCTGGAGGTGAGCAGGATTGTCTCTAAAACCCCATCGGTGAAGTTTAGAGGTGTCTTTATCAACGATGAAGACTGGGGACTACTCCCCTGGGCAAAAAACACATTTGATCCGGAATTAAAAGATATTGGACCTAAAACCTATGAAAAAGTATATGAGCTGCTGTTGCGTTTGAAGGCCAACTATCTTTGTCCTGCCATGCACGAAGCATCAGGCGCATTCAATAAATATCCCGAAAACAAGATCGTTGCCGACTCATTCGGCATCGTGATGGGATCGGTTCACCCGGAACCGCTGTTGTTCAACAATGCGAGCGAATGGGATATAAAAACAATGGGCGAGTGGAATTACATGACTAATAAAGAGGGAATTCTGGAGGTATTGGATAAAAGAGTGAAAGAAAACTCCCCTTATGAAAATGTGTACACGCTTGCATTGCGTGGTTTACATGACCGCGCCATGACAGGCAATTATACGCTTGAGGAGCGGGTGAGTCTGGTAGGAGAGGCCTTAAAAGATCAGAGAGAGCTCTTGCTGAAATATATCGATAAGCCGATAGAAGAGATCCCGCAGGCATTCACTCCTTACAAAGAGGTACTTGAACTATACCTGGCAGGGTTGGAACTTCCGGAGGATGTGATCCTCGTTTGGCCGGATGACAACTATGGGTATATGAAGCAGCTGAGCAGTCCCGAAGAACAGAAACGATCGGGTGGTTCCGGTGTCTATTATCACGCCTCCTATCTGGGAATTCCGCATGATTATCTCTGGCTGGCCTCGACACCACCTTCTCTGATGTACGAAGAGTTGAAAAAAGCGTACGATACCGGTGCTGACAGATTGTGGCTGCTCAATGCAGGTGATATTAAATCCGCTGAGTTTCCTGTAACCCTTTTTCTGGATATGGCCTATGATCTCGATCAATTCTCATTCGAAAATATTGCCGATTACAATGCGGAATGGTTGAGCGGTATGTATGGAGAAGAGTATTATGAGGATTTCAAGAAAATAACGACTGAATATTTCAGGTTGGCTTTTATCCGGAAACCGGAATTCATGGGATGGGGATATGAGTGGAATACATTCAGTCATGGCCGCGAAAGATCTACCGACACAGACTTCTCCTTCACAAATTACCGCGAGGCGGAGACCAGACTGGCAGACTTTACCATGATAGGCAGCATGGCGGAGCAGATCATGAAGGAACTTCCTGAAGAGAAAAAACCCTCTTTCTTCCAACTGCTCTATTACCCGGTGAAAGGAGCTGAGTTGATGAACAAGAAATGGCTTACTGTCCAGCAGAACAGAAACTATATTGCGCAGGAGAGATCTATGGCCAATCAACTCAGAGACAGAGTGAAACATTATTATGACACACTCTACACCATCAGTTACGAGTACAACGACCTGATGGATGGCAAATGGAAGAGGATCCTCTCCCTAAGACAGGGTGTCACCGCATCCTATTTTGAGATGCCGAAACTCGATTCCGTTGCTATTCAATCCAAACCGGAGATGGGACTCTTTACAGAAGGATGTGAACCGCTGAAGGGGAGTAGCAGTTTCCTGTCGTTGCCTGCCTTCAATAAGTTTTACGATAAAAGCTACTTTGTAGATATCTATAACAAAGGGCAGGGTTCATTCAAGTGGAATGTGAAACCCTCCGCAGACTGGATTGTTGTAAGCAATCAGAAAGGGATCGTTGCCTATGAAGATTGCATCTGGGTATCTGTTGACTGGGACAAGGCTCCGGCCGGAGAGAATGTGCAGGGTTATCTTGAGTTCTCTGCAGGAAAGAACAAGCAGAGGGTGCTGGTTTCGTTGTTTAATCCTTCATTACCCTCTGTCTCAGAGCTAAAAGGGTTATATGTTGAGGATAATGGTGTTGTCTCCATTGCAGGAGCTGACTTTCACCGCAAAAGAGAGAGCGATGAGATAAAAATACATCTCATCGAGAACCTGGGATTTGAAAACAGAGCAGTAATGATTGGTGATCCAACTGCAAAAGTACACAATCCCAGAAACCATAACTCACCCGGTGTGGAGTATGATTTCTATACCTTCCACCACGGACCGGTTGATGTCTATACTTATGTGCTTCCTGTTTTCCCGTTGAGTTCAGACCGTGACTTCGGATTTCATGAACAGAACTCATCACAAACACGTTATGCTGTCAGTATCGATGAGGGACCGGTAGCGTTGCCTTCCTCTTCAGCACCCGAATACACACAGACCTGGTATGAGAATGTGCTGCGGAACGCGGCCATCAACAAATCTACATTCTATATTGACAAACCGGGAAAGCATACGTTACATATTAAATGCGGCGACCCCGGTATGGTGATTCAGAAAATCGTACTCGATTTCGGAGGGATGAAAAAATCATATACAGGGCCTGTAGTTTCAAAGGTTGAGTAA
>JAENWZ010000140.1 GCA_016649795.1 Proteiniphilum sp.
AAAGGGAGGAACAAGTATTACATGCTTCCCCTGTTGCTGGGAATTATCGGCATTCTCTATCAGTTGCGGCTGAAAGAAAAGGGATTACAGAGCTTCGCTATCGTCTTCCTGCTCTTCTTCATGACAGGGCTGGCCATTATCCTCTATCTTAATCAAACGCCGTTTGAACCGCGTGAACGTGATTATGCCTATTCCGGCTCATTCTATGCCTTCTCCATCTGGGTGGGAATGGGTGTAGCCGGCATCAGCCTCTTTCTGAGAAAATATATAAGGAACACAACCGCCGCAACAGCACTGGCCACGTCAGTTTCCCTCCTGGTACCCATACAGATGGCATCACAGAACTGGGACGATCATGACCGCTCAGGAAGAACGCTGGCACGCGACACAGGGATGAACTACCTGAGCAGTGTCGGACCCAATGGTATCGTCTTCACCAACGGCGATAATGACACCTACCCCCTCTGGTACGTGCAGGAAACTGAAGGGTTCCGCACCGACGTACGGGTCACCAACCTTAGCTTCCTGCAAACGGAATGGTACGTCGATCAGCTTTTGCGTCAGGCATATGAATCGGAACCACTCCCCATCAAGTGGTCACAACCCGCCTACTATGGTGAATTGGGTACAGCCGCCTTCGTCCTTACCAAAGAGGAGATAGAGAACGTGTTGCGTCAAAACAATATTCCACAGGTTTCATTCGGCTCCTACTACGATATCAACGCTTTCAGAGATACCCTCTCACTGAAACAGACAATGGAGAACCTGAGAACGGGGCAGCAAAGCAAACCTAAAAACCCGTTCAGTACAGGTGAGACACAGATCATACCGGGAAATGTGCTGACACTCGACGTAGACAGCGCCAGCGTAGATTGGGAAGTACTCCATGCCAAACCGGGCAACAAGATGTACATCAACCTGAAGGATAAATCGGCTATCTATCGTCAGGAGCTGATGATACTGGAGATGATCAGCAATATCAACGATGACAACTGGGAGCGATCCATCCATTTCGCTACCACCATCACTCCCAACCTCTATATGAATCTGAAGGAAAGTAACTTCTCTCTCAATGGGCTCACCTACCAGGTGGTGCCCGGCACACCACTCAGCAGTGGTGTCAACACCGAAGCGGCCTACGACAATATGATGAATAAATTCAGATGGGGTGGATTGGAGAATGATCCCGATATCTATCTCGATGAGACCGGCAGGAGAATGATCTCCACCTTCCGTCTCTATTTTACTCATCTTGTCAATGCACTGATTGAGGAGGGGCAGAACGAAAAGGCACTGGCAACCCTCGACAAGGCCAACACGATGATGCCCTCCTCTGCTGTAGCCTACGGTACCGACGGTCTCATGTTCGCAAGAGCCTATTACCGCCTGGGTGAAAAAGAGAAAGCCGAGGCGATTATCACAGAGATTAGCAACAGGATCAACGGCAACCTCGACTGGTTTGCCCGCCTGAAACCGCTGCAGATATCGAACACGCTCTCCGATGTGGTGTATAACAACATCAACCCCTTGTTGCTCATCACAACCATTAATAAGCAATACGACAAGGAGAAATACAAGGTGATGGTTGATGACCTGTTACAGCGTGCTCAGTTCTTTTACACGCAGGGAATCTCCTACGTGGGTGATATCATCCTGAAAGAGATCACCGACAGCTCCGTGCGCGGATTCTATTCACTGCCTCCGGAAGATACGCTGGCACGCGTGTCTGAAGAAGAGACAATGAAAAAAGCACTCAACATGATGCAACAGTTCAGTCCCCGTTTGCTGGAACAGTACAGCACATCAACAGAATAAATCAGCATAAGCATGCAGCCCTGCAATAAAACAGGGCCGCATACCTATGTCAATGCGCAACCCGACAAATTGCACTTATGCTTATTGAACAACCTCCTATTCTATACAGGATATTATATCCTAAATCGCTGTGGCGCATCAGGGTACCTGCTCAAAAAACGGTCTACCTCACTTTTGATGATGGGCCCATACCCGAGGTAACACCATGGGTGCTCGATCTGCTCGACAGCTACAAGGTGAAAGCCACCTTTTTCTGTGTGGGAGATAATGTACGTAAATATCCCGACATTTACCGCCTGCTGCTTGAGAGAGGACACGCAACAGGTAATCACACCTTTCATCATATACAGGGATGGAAAAACAGCACCTCTTTTCTGCTGGAGAACACGGACAAAGCAGGCGAGATGATCAATTCAAGGCTATTCCGCCCCCCACACGGACATATGCGCGTTCCGCAGAACAGGAAGTTACTAAAAGCAGGCTACAGCGTGGTGATGTGGGATGTGGTCACCCGCGACTACAGCCGCTTTATGACACCCCAAGAGGTACTGCAAAATGTAAAGAAATACACACGCGACGGCTCCATCATCGTGTTCCATGACTCTCTGAAGGCGGAAAAGAATATGAAGTACGCCCTGCCGCGCGCCATCGAATGGCTGCAAAACGAAGGTTACACCTTCGCTTTGATTCCAGAATAAGGGGGATACCTTCTCCGGGAATATAAATCAATCAATAAAAATCATCATTTCGGTTAAATATTGTTAATAATATTGTATTTTATAGTATTATGTATTGCATAGTACACTGCTTTAGCATACATTTGTGCCATTAAATAAAAAAAACGTCAATTATGTAACGGATCCAATCAAGAAATAGTCTTATTGGAATCAACTAAAATAGATACAAATGATCCACATACGCCAACTTCACAAATCGTATCACACAGAATCATTGTCACTCCACGTTCTTAAGGGAATCAATCTTGATATTGAAGCCGGTGAATACGTTTCAGTAACAGGTGCATCCGGTTCAGGGAAATCCACACTGCTCAATATACTGGGTATACTCGACTCTTACGACCAGGGCGATTATCATCTCAACGGATCACTGATAAAAAACCTCAGCGAGAAGGAGGCAGCGGTCTATCGCAATGAAATGATCGGCTTTGTCTTCCAGTCGTTCAACCTCATAAACTTTAAGAATGCGCTGGAGAATGTGGCGCTCCCGCTCTATTACAAGAAAGTGAGCCGCAAGAAACGCAACATCATCGCCATGGAGCATCTCGATAAAATGGGACTGAGAGACTGGTCAAAACATCTGCCGAGTGAGCTCTCGGGAGGACAGAAACAACGTGTTGCCATTGCCCGTGCCATGATCGCCAATCCCAAAGTGATCCTTGCCGATGAACCTACCGGCGCACTCGACAGTACGACAACCCTGGAGGTGATGGATGTGCTGACCAATCTCAACAGAGAAGGTATCACTACGATTATCGTCACACATGAACAATCGGTTTCAGACGCTACAAACCGCATCATCCATCTGAAAGACGGGATGATTGAATATGAAACACGCAAGAACAACGGTGTGCATGCTACCATCCAACCTGTAAACTTCTAAGTTGTATGAGAGATCAGTTTCAGGAGATATTCGATACGCTGAAAAAGAACAAGCTGCGTACCACGCTTACAGGATTATCGGTTTCGTGGGGGATATTCATCCTCATCGTACTGCTGGGAGCCGGCAACGGTCTGAAGAACGGAGTGATGCAGAACTTCAGCTCCAGGGCTGTGAACAGCATCAACCTATGGTCGGGCACCACCTCAATGCCGCACAACGGTCTGAAATCGGGACGTCAACTGGCGTTTACAGAAAACGAAGTGGATGCCATCAATAATCAAGTGGAAGAGAGCCGTCTCATCACCGCCAGGTACAACACCTCCCAAACCATCTCTTACGAATCAGAATATGGCTCCTACGGATTGAGAGGGGTGATGCCCAACTATTTAGACATCGAGAAACTGCTGATCCACCCGGGGGATGGACGTTTCATCAATGAGCTGGACATGAAAGAGAAGAACAAGGTAATCGTGCTGGATCAGAAGATCGCCGAGGTCCTCTTTAAAAATGAACAGCCCCTGGGAAAGCAAGTGAAAGTGGGGCAGGTCATGTTCAAGGTGGTTGGCATCAACGCCAAAAAAGAACAATATGGAGGATCCAACGCATATATTCCCTTCTCCACTGCCCAGGCCATCTACAATCCACGACGCAAGTTCTGGCAGATCACCTTCACTGTCGACGGACTGACAACAAAGACCGAGAACGACCGATTCAACGAATCGCTCAGAGGAATGATGGGACAACGGCTTAATTTCAATCCGGAGGATCAGCAGGCACTATATATCTACAATGCTCAATCGGAATACGTGGAAACAATAAAAATCTTCGGTGGAATCACCTTCTTTGTCACCATCATCGGCATCCTAACCCTTATCGCCGGCATTGTGGGGGTAAGTAACATTATGCTGGTATCGGTGAAGGAACGTACCCGTGAAATTGGCATCCGTAAAGCCATTGGAGCCACACCACTATCCATCCTGAAGACCATTATTATGGAATCGATTTTCATCACCACCATTTTCGGATATATGGGTATGCTGATGGGGATCGGCCTTACCGAACTGGTTAACTTCTTTATGGTACAGACTGCCAACGGGAAACCGGTCACAGACGAACCACAGATGTCCATATTCACCAATCCCACGGTTGACATCGGTTATGCGATCTTCGCAACGGTTGTACTGATCTTTGCAGGCGTGATTGCCGGCTATCTCCCCGCCCGAAAAGCGGTCCGTGTCCAACCCATTGAAGCAATGAGACAGGAGTGATTAGTTGATTAGCTGATTTGAGAATGTGCTGATTTGAGGATAATAGTTCTTGGTTCAAAGTTAATACGTTAGTAAGTTTATACGTTTATACAAATAAAATAAAAAGCTGAAAGCTGACCGCTGATAGCTTACAGCTTAGAACTGAAAAACTGACAACTGACAATATGTTCGACTTAGACAGATGGCAAGAGATTTGGATCACCATCACGCATAACAAATCGAGAAGCGTGCTCACCGCCTTTGGTGTTTTCTGGGGGATGCTGATGCTGGTGCTGATGGTGGGCGCAGGGAATGCGCTTGAGGAAGGAATGTCTTCACAGATAGAAGGATTCGCCACCAACTCCTGCTTCTTCGCGGCGGAACGCACAACACTCCCCTACCGGGGATTCCGGAAAGGGAGAAGATGGGATATGACCAACAAAGACATACCCGTTATCAGGGAGAAGGTGAAAGAGCTGCAGTACATTTCGCCTGTTTTATTCGGGGGAGGCAACGAGAAGAATGTGGTGAGAGGTGAGAAAAACGGCTCCTACCGGGTAAAGGGTTGTTATCCCGAATATGACCTGATAGAGAAGAGCAAAATGCTCTATGGCCGTTATGTCAACGACATTGATATCGTGGAGAAAAGAAAAGTGTGTGTCATTGGTGAACGCATCCATGAAGTGCTCTTCCAGAAAGGTGAAGACCCGACAGGAAAACAGATCCGCGTAAACGGCATTTACTTCCAGGTGATCGGCGTCGCACGAAGCACCTCCGGTGTCAGCATCGGAGGCCAAACGGCCGAGACAGTGGTACTGCCCTTCTCCACCATGCAGCAGGCATTCAACCAGGGAAATATCATCCACTTTATGGCAGCGACAGCCAAAGATGGTGTCCCGGTGAAGGTGGTGCAGGATAAAATCCTGGAAATACTGAAACAGCAGCACCAGATAGCTCCCGACGACAAGGAGGCGGTATTCTCCATGAACATTGAGGAGCAATTCAAGATGTTCAACTACCTGGGCATCGGCATCGCCTCGCTCATCTGGTTAGTGGGACTGGGGACACTCCTTGCCGGCGCTATCGGTGTGAGCAACATCATGCTGGTAACGGTACGCGAACGTACCAGGGAAATAGGTATCAGGCGTGCCCTGGGGGCCACACCCCGCGATATCATCGGACAGATACTCAGCGAAAGCATCGTACTCACGGTGATGGCCGGACTTATCGGAATTGTGGTGGGTGTAGGACTGTTGCGTGCCACCGGCATAGTGCTGAGTCAGGGTGACCAGTTCTTCAAAGATCCCCAGATCTCATTCAGCATGGCCATCGGTTCGCTCATCATCCTCATCATAATCGGTACCTTCGCCGGATATATCCCAGCTCAGCGGGCAATGCTGATCAAACCGGTGGAGGCGATCAGTGAAGAATAATCAAGCGATAAGC
>JAENWZ010000170.1 GCA_016649795.1 Proteiniphilum sp.
GCGGTGCTGAGCCTGTGGGTGCTTTTCATGCAGCCGGGAAAGAGGCTAAAGTGAAATATGATGAAATCTTCCAGATGACCATCGGCACCTTCCAGAACAGCGCCAGTTTCGTGCAGCGTTTGCGGGTTACCGACAAGTCTGCTTTCTCCTTGCTGGGAGATGTGCGCGCCCAGGCGTGTGACGATCAAAGCTGTACCCCTCCTCTACCAGTTGACTTCTCCTTTAACGCGGCACAACTACCTGCAACAGTAACAGAAGTGACAGCTTCCGCTACACCGGAAACAGGAACAACACTGTCGCAAATAGAGTTAACTCCGGCAAATGTGACCGACAGTGACCAGGGTCAGCTTTCAGCTACTCAGGGAGCAGTCTCCACCGCTGAGAACGACAATGATCTGCTCTGGACACCGGTGATTGAAGAGCTACAGGCATATGGAATGAAGGGAAGCACTGCGGGTATGTCTATGCTATGGATTTTCATCTCCGGTTTTATAGGCGGACTGATAGCACTGGTCACACCTTGCGTATGGCCGATGATACCGATGACCGTCAGCTTCTTCCTGAAGCGTAATAAAGCAGAGAGGAAGAAAGCCATCACAGAAGCGTTGATCTATGGTGCAGCCATCATCGTTATATATGTGTTGCTGGGACTCCTTATCACCGGCATCTTCGGCGCCAGCGCCCTGAATAATATGGCCACCAGCGCACTTTTCAATCTTATCTTCTTTGCCCTGCTGGTTGTTTTCGCCATCGCCTTCTTCGGCGGATTCGAGATGGTGCTGCCATCGAAATGGACCAACAAGATGGATGAGAAAGCGGATAAGACCTCCGGTGCACTCAGTATATTCTTTATGGCCTTTACCCTGGTGCTGGTCTCCTTCTCCTGTACCGGCCCCATTATCGGCACCCTCCTGGTGGAGGCGGCCACCGCCGGCAGCATACTGGCACCGGCAATCGGCATGCTCGGGTTTGCTATCGCTCTGGCTGTACCGTTTGTACTCTTCGCCATCTTCCCCTCCTGGTTGGCCGGTATGCCTAAATCAGGCGGATGGCTTAACTCGGTGAAAGTGGTGCTAGGTTTCCTTGAGCTGGCACTGGCCCTTAAATTCCTCTCTGTAGCCGACCTGGTTTACGGATGGGGTATCCTCGACAGGGAGGTATTTCTGGTATTATGGATCGTAATATTTGCCTTGCTGGGTATTTATCTGCTTGGGAAAATCAAGTTCCCGGGTGACAGCGAGGTACCGCACATCACCATACCCCGCCTTTTCCTCTCCATCATCTCACTCGCCTTTGCCATCTACATGATTCCCGGATTGTGGGGGGCACCGCTGAAAGCGATCAGTGCCTTCTCCCCTCCCCTTTACACACAGGACTTCAATCTCTACGACGGAGAGGTGCATGCTAAAACGCTGGATTATGAGACAGGTATCGCTATGGCTCAACAGCAGAACAAGCCGGTGCTGATCGACTTCTCCGGCTACGGATGCGTGAACTGCCGCAAAATGGAAGCATCTGTATGGACCGACCCACGGGTGAAAGATCTCCTCGACAATGAATATATACTGATCACCCTGATGGTGGACGACAAGACACGTCTGCCGGAAATTATAGAGGTTGAGGAGAACGGGAGAACGACCCGCCTGAAAACCATTGGCGACAAATGGAGTTACCTGCAGCGCCATAAGTTTGGCGCCAACGCGCAACCCTACTATATCGCACTCGATCACGACGGTGAACCACTGAGTCCCTCCTACGCCTACGACGAGAATGTAGAAAGATACATAGAGTTCCTGCAGACAGGATTGAACAACTTTAATAAATAAATATACAGAGAGGTCATTTCGGCGTCTCTGCCCTTTTACATATGAACAGAAGAGAACAAAAGCTGGAGGCTTTCGGGCGATTGCTCGACATCATGGACGAGCTGCGTGAGAAATGCCCCTGGGATAACGAACAGACCAACGAGAGCCTTCGGGCTAACACGATTGAGGAGACCTACGAGCTGGCTGAAGCCATCATCAACAACGACAATGCCGAAATAAAGAAAGAGCTGGGCGATTTGTTGCTGCACGTGGTCTTCTATGCAAAAATAGGAGAAGAAAAAGAGGCCTTCGATGTGGCGGACGTCTGCAACGCCATTTGTTACAAGCTGATCTATCGCCATCCCCATGTCTTTGGCGATAAGCGTACCGATTCGGCAAGCATGGTGGAAAAATCGTGGGAACAGATCAAACTGAAAGAAAAAGGAGGGAACAAAACCGTGCTGGAAGGTGTACCCGCATCTCTCCCTTCAATGGTGAAAGCATACCGTATACAGGATAAAGCACGCAACTCCGGCTTCGACTGGAACGAACGCCACGATGTATGGGACAAGGTGAAAGAGGAGCTGGGTGAGCTGGAAGCGGAAATAGAGAAAATGGATGCCGACAGAACAGAGGCCGAATTTGGTGATATGCTCTTCAGCATCATCAACGCCGCGCGTCTTTACAAAGTGAACCCCGACAATGCATTGGAACGTACCAACAAAAAGTTCACCTACCGTTTCAACTATATGGAGCAGAAGATCAATGAACAGGGTCGCTCTCTGAAAGAGATGACGCTTGATGAGATGGAGTTGATCTGGCAGGAAGCGAAAAAAAATGAACCCGTATGAAGAATCTGCTTTGTCCGCAATGCAAAATTCGCCGCTTCTACCTGCTCAATGCGGCAGGTGAACGACTGGTAGTAACAGTCAACAATCTGGTCTGAGCTACTTCCCTATACGCCAGCGTGACAGAATATTCCTCCGTTTCGGGAAGATGCCATTCTGTTTTGTGCGTATATCCTCCACGACGTAGAATATATTGATGTCGAACGTATTAAGTATACGTTCCAGTTTTTTCATCTCTTTACGGTCTACCACAGTCTCTATGATATCCACCTCCTTGGTGGATCCTGTACCATGTGTCATGGTAGCTCCGAAGTTCATGATGTTGAGCTTCTTAATCAGGTCAAGCCCATTCTTTTGAGTATATATACGGCACAATACAATCCCGTAAGCTATCCGTTTCTCAATCAGGATACCCACATAATTCCCTGCGGCATAACCACCGGCATAGGATAGGTAAGCCACCATATCGCTTGCCCGGGAGAGGATCTGAGAGATGATCACAATCCAGATAAAGACCTCAAAAAAACCGATGATAGGTGCTTTGTATTTTTCTCCTTTCGATACGAAGATGATGCGGAGCGTGCCTAGCGTCACATCGAAAATACGGCCGAAGAAAATGATGAAAGGCAAAAGCCAGGGATAAACATCTAAAAAATCAAACATAAAAATTGAATATCAGAAATTAGAAATATCATATCGATGCATGTACAGCGACTGAGTTAGTCCGGAAAAATCAATCCTCGGAGGTAAGTTGTTTCAGGTAGGAGATAAACTGCTCAATATCCTCATCCGTGGTATCCCACGAGCAGACCAGGCGCATCTCGTTGCGGCTTTCGTCCCAGTCGTAAAAGAAATAGTGTTCACGCAGCCTGTCGGTCACCTCTTTCGGCAGAATGAAAAAGAGCGCGTTGGATTGCACAGGCTGTGTAATCTCAATTCCTCTGATCAGGCTCATCTCAATGAACAATTTTTGTGCTGCCGCATTCGATCTACGAGCGTTCTCCAGCCACAGTCCCTCATCCAGGTAGGGAATAAACTGAGCCGAGAGAAAACGCATTTTGGAATACAACTGTGTTGTTTGTTTCCGGTAATATTTGATGTTCCCGGCCAGCTCCTTTCGAAGCGGAACAAGCGCCTCACCAAACATCAGTCCATTCTTCGTGCCACCTAGCGTGAAGATATCCACCCCACAATCGGTGGTGATCTCTTTCAGGGATACATCCAAATAAGCACATGCGTTGGAGATACGTGTACCGTCCACAAAGAGATACATATCGTGAGCATGTGCCAGATCGGCCAGTATTCTCACCTCTCCGGGTGTATAACAGGTTCCCAACTCAGTGGTTTGCGAGATGGCAATAACCTTCGGTTGGGAGTGATGTTCAAATCCAAAACCGTGCAGGTGCAGCAGTACCAGTGCGGGGGTGAGCTTGCCATCAGGTGTAGAGATCTCTTTCAGTGGTGCACCTGTCAGCTTTACAG
The DNA here is from genome assembly GCA_016649795.1 of Proteiniphilum sp. Taxonomy (GTDB): domain Bacteria; phylum Bacteroidota; class Bacteroidia; order Bacteroidales; family Dysgonomonadaceae; genus Proteiniphilum. The sequence goes on from JAENWZ010000170.1 coordinate 4,136, forward strand.
GTGCACCACACTCATCCACTGCAATATGCGCCGTGGAGGCACATATGATAGAGTGAAAAGGCAATGTGCATGCCTGCAATGCCACCACGTTCGCACCGGTACCGTTAAAGAGGAAAGATGGTTCAATCTCGCTGTTTTTGAACATCACGCGGATGCTCTCTTCAGCCTCTCGCGTCCATTGATCATCGCCATAGGCAATAGTATGATCGCTGTTCGCCTCTGCGATGGCTTCTAAAATACGCGGGTGTACACCTGAATTATTATCACTTCCAAAACTACGCATGAATAGTTGATTTAGCTTACAAAGATATGAATTTAAGCCAGATTCGCCAGCAGGAATTTCCTGATCTCATCGGGATTCTTCTGTTTCCGTTGCGCATAATCGGACACCTGTTCCTCAGAGATCTCCCCTATGGCGAAATACTTCGATTGGGGATGTGCAAACAGCAGACCGCTCACAGAAGCATTGGGGTACATCACTCCATTTTCGGTAAGTGAGATGCCAATCTCTTCCGACGCAAGCAGGTCGTGCAGCAGGAAGTTGGTTGTTTGGTCGGGAATAGAGGGATACCCTACTGCCGGGCGTATCCCTTCATACTTCACGGCGAACATCTCTGCCACGGTGAGGCTCTCCTGCGGGGCATGGCCCCAGTATTCACGGCGTATTTTCGCGTGCAGCCACTCAGTAGCGGCCTCAGCCAGACGATCGAGCAGTGATTTCATCAGCAATAATGCATATTCATCTCCTTCAGCTTCATATCTGCGTAATTGGTCATCAGCACCTGTGCCGGCAGTGACAGCGAAAGCTCCCACATAATCGGTGACCCCCGACGCCCGGGGAGCAGTAAAGTCGCTCAGGCAGTAATACTCATTCTTTTCCGTTTTCTTTTGCTGACGCAGGAAGGGAAAGGATGTTCCACCCAGATAAAGTGTATCGTTCTCGCTATAGGCTTCATATATCCCGAAGACGGCTTTGATGTAATCCGCATCCTCATCCACAAACAGCTGCAGCATCTCTTGCGCATCGTCGTAGAGCCTGGCTGCCTCCCTCGCTTTTTCCTGCTCCTCTTCCCTAAAGGTGGCAATCCACTGGGTGCGGCATCTTTCACATTGGTCTATTTTGGTGACCGTATGAAATTTTGCCGAGAGTTCCCATGCATGGAAAAAGAATTTCCAATCAATATAGGGAATAATCTCTGTCATCTTGATTTTATCGAGTAGTGTACGAC
>JAENWZ010000433.1 GCA_016649795.1 Proteiniphilum sp.
ATTCACATGCTCGTGTCACAAAATTAAAAAAATATTCGTTCGTTTATGGAATTTGTGCTGTAATTGTATCCATCATACAGAACATTCAAACAGATATTCATTGAAAGTGTGCGTTTTCCCGTGGCTAATCATCCGATAGCTCTCTTCTTCGATGATACAGCCGTACGAAAACGGTCAATTTTAAAAACAAAAAATTATGAAACGAGCATGAACATCATTACACATAAGAACATGATTAAAGCGAGTTCACTAAAGTTAGACTTTTGCTGCACTCGGCAAAGTAAATGAATTTACTCTGCTCTCGTTTAACGCAAAAGTTCCATACACCTTGATGTAAAATAATAATTTAATCGTATGAAAGCAACAAAGCAAAGAGTCAGTTTTATTTTGATCACCACGCTGCTGGCGGTATCGGCATACGCACAGGAGATCGAAGTGAGTGGAAAGGTATTTGATGAGCAGAAGCAGCCGGTAATTGGAGTGACGATCCGGGTAAAAGGTACGGGCGAGGGTACGGTCAGTGATATGAACGGGGAATATCGCATAAAAACGAGAAAAGGGGAGACACTGGTTTTTATGTTTATAGGGTATGTGACCCGGGAGATAAAGGTGAAAGAGGCCCGGCTGGATGTCTATATGAAGCCTGTCCTTAAGATGCTGGAGGAGGTTGTTGTAGTTGCCTTCGGGAGTCAGAAGCGGGAGAGCATTATTGGTTCTGCCGCCGAACGGGTCATCAGGGTAAACGACTGGTCGCATAGGCCTCCCATGTACCCTCCCTTTCAGCAGGATGAAAATTCAGAAGAATACGAAGCTTTCGGGGAGAACCGGTTTCTTTCTGCTACTAAAAATCCGTTGTCCACCTTTTCGCTGGATGTGGATGCGGCTTCCTACGGAAATATCCGTCGCCTGATCAACCAGGGACAACTACCCCAAAAAGATGCCGTGAGGGTGGAGGAGATGATCAATTATTTCAGCTACAATTATCCGCAGCCGACAGACGGACATCCGGTAAGGATCATTACCGAAACTGCTCTCTGTCCCTGGAACA
>JAENWZ010000145.1 GCA_016649795.1 Proteiniphilum sp.
AATCCATGCTCTTTCCATTTGTCGTTGGTTGTTTTGGAACCGTTCAGGGTTACAAAATCAGGTTCACCGTAGTTGGCCAGTTCGTAATGAGAAGGACGAATAAACATGTTGGTCACGAAGTGTGCCTGCCATGCTACTTCCATGATGAAGCGTACTTTCATGCGGGTATCTTCATTGGTACCGCAGAATGTATCCACTACATATAATTTTTTTGCTTTGGAGAGTTGTTCTGTGACACGGCCTTTGCAATAGTCGAATGCATCTTTTGAGCAATCCCGGTTGATTGTTCCGTCCCACCAGAGTGTATCTTTAGTGACCTCATCCTTAACAAAATATTTGTCTTTTGGAGAACGACCGGTGAATTTTCCGGTAGAAACAGCTGTTGCGCCGGTTTTGGTTAGTTTGGCTCTCTCGAATCCTTCGTTCGCTGGATCCATTTCATCCTGAAAGAGCGTCTCGTAGGAGGGGTTGTGTACGATTTCGAGATCGCCCACAATGCCATACTTGCTTAAATCTAAATTTGCCATCTTGTAAATTTTTGGGTTGATTATTATGAATGTATATAACTCGTTTGTGATAAATCCTAAAACAGGCATACAAAAATAATCAAATTCCTTGAATCCGAAAAGGAATTAAAGAAATTTTTCTTTAATTGTATGTTTTTTTGCTCTGAAAACCTTGTTTACAACAAAAAAAAAGCTGAAATGTTTATGAAAGAAGGGAAAATCACTACCTTTGTTTTCCGAAAAATCATTCAAGTATTATAACTGTAAACATGGAAGTATATAACTTTTCGGAAACCAATTCCTTGCTTAACTCTTTTGTCCGTGAAATCCGCGATATCACCATTCAGAACGACAGACTTCGTTTTCGTAGAAACATTGAGCGGATCGGAGAGATCATGGCGTATGAAATCAGCAAAAAATTGAGGTACAAGAAGATTGAAGTGACCACTCCGCTCGATGTGGCAGAGGTGAGTATACCCGATGAGGAGATTGTGATTGGCACAATTCTACGGGCAGGCCTTCCATATCATCACGGTATGCTCAACTATTTCGATGGAGCGGATAATGCGTTTGTCTCAGCATACAGAAAGTACAAGGAGACTGGCCATCAGGCTTTCGATATACACATTGAATATATCGCTTCACCATCCATTGAGGGGAAAACACTTATCCTGACTGATCCAATGCTGGCGACGGGAGGGAGCATGGAGCTAACTTACAGAGCGCTGCTTACAAAAGGAACCCCGTCACATATACACATTGCAACAATTATTGCCAGCAGACAGGCTGTAGACTACTGTATGGAGAATTTTCCGGATACAAAAACTACAATATGGGCTGCTGCCATCGATCCGGAATTGAATGAATCGTCCTATATCGTTCCCGGAATTGGCGATGCAGGCGATCTGGCTTACGGAGAGAAAAGTTAATCGTAAAACTTTTTTTCAAACGCTTTAAAAGCTCCTTTCTTCAAGACAAGGCGCCTCCATGCTGCAGACAAGAACCCTAACCCGTAGCCGCCCAACTGTACCCATGCAGCTCCGATGCTGTAGAGTGCCACTTTCGCAGAGCGTTTTCCTGCCAGGGAATCCAGGAATACAATCAGGCTGTATGCAACCGGAATAGTCAGGAGGAGAGAGAAAAAGAGGGAGAGGATACATATCATTGCCATTACAGACACAAATAGCGCAGGCAGGGTATGCACCGCTTTAAGTGACCCGGGGTGTGCCAGATGCAGGTTGATGCGGGCGATACCTGAATTGTAGACCTGCCTGAAGAATTGTTTGAAAGTCGACCTCCGTTTATGATAGACAAAAGCTTCAGGTATCAGCGCTGCACGGAAACCTTTTTTTAACAGCCGGAGACTAAAATCGATATCTTCACCGAAGCGCATTGTCCCATAACCACCCACATCGTTGAATGCTTTTTTGGAGACTCCCAGATTGAAGCTGCGGGGATGGAACCTCTCCATCGACCTCTCACCTCCACGAATACCGCCGGTGGTGAAGAAAGAGGTCATGGCGTAATTAATCGCTTTCTGCACAGTGGTGAATGAGGGCAACGCCGCATCGGGAGCTCCATATGCATCCACATAGTGATCATTGAGAAACCGCGAGACGTTTTCGATGTAGTTTGACGGGATGATACAATCAGAATCGAAGAAAATGAGGTAATCGTATATAGCTCTTGCAGCTCCCTCATTTCTTGAGAGCCCGGGACCGGAATTGGGTTTTTCGAAATAGGTGATTGAAAGCTTATCGCGGTATTTTTCTATGACCGCTTCGCTTTTTTTTATAGATCCATCCTCTGCTATAATCACTTCAAACTGCATATCGGTCTGCTCAGACAGACTGGCCAACAGTTCATCTACTTCATCAGGACGATTATAGAGAGGAATAACGATTGAAAAATACATTGATTACATATTTTTAAACTGTACAAAATTAACTATTTAAATTCATTTTATCTATTGTTTCTTCTCAATATTGATTTAAATGAAAAAACAGCTAAAAAAATGTGAAAATGTTTGAATATTTAAATAATATAGAATACCTTTGTCCTCTTGGAAAGTTATACTGATTAAAGTGGGAAATAGATATTATAATCTAAAAAATCCCGTTAAAAAACGTCTGGTTATCTATGGTAAAGTGTGCTAAAATAGTGATTTTCTTTTTCATCTTGTGGATAACAATATCTTGCAATAGTGAAGAGGGGACATTTATCAGGGGTAAAATATCCAATTTGGAATACCCCTATATCCTGGCATCCTATTTGTCAGCCGACACGCTTGCCATCGACACAATAACTGTGGACAGGAGAGGTAGTTTTAATTACACAAGCACCATTGATACGCTCACCACCTTTTCATTATATTTAAATAACTATGAAAGTGCTGTGGTTGTTTTCGCGAATGAGGGGGAGAAGCTTACAATAAATGGCGATTCGCAGCTGCCGGATCTCATAAAAGTAAATGGCAATGAGATCAATAACGATCTCACAGCATTCAAAACGGAAAATGAGGATCTGCTCAAACAACGCGGGCAGTTGTTCGTTAATTTGCAGCATAGTGTTGAATTAGATACCATCAGGAATCTGGCATTGGCTCGACATGACGAGTTGACTAAACTGAATATGCTGAATCACGAATTAACACTCAGGGCTGAGGAGTTTATTAAAAATAATTCTGCTAAATTGTCCAGTCTTATCATGATCAATAATTTTTTCATGAACAGCGACAATCCCCGTGCGCTGGAGCGTGTGTTGGGATATCTGCAGGATGATATTGCCAAAACAGCGTATGCTTCCAGCTTGAAATTTTATTCCGAAAAGATGAATCGTTCTGCCGAAGGAGCACGGATGCCCTATTTTAAACTTGTAGATAAAGAGGGGGAAAATATCTACTCTCATGATTTTAATGGTAAATATCTGCTTCTCTCCTTTATCTCCATGGCTGGAGTCGAATCGCGTGAAACAGTGGAACTGCTCAGGAATGAATACGCTGAAGTGAATAAAGACAGTGTGGAATTTGTTACCGTTTATATCGATTCAGACATCTATCCTGAAGACTATGCAGACAATGACTCCATCCCCTGGATAGTTGTTCCGGAAATGAGAAGCTGGGGGTCGGATATTGTGGATACCTACAATGTACAATACATTCCCTTTAATATTCTGATTGCGCCAGACGGCAACATTAAAGTACGGAATATCCCTTCTCAGGGAGTAGCGGATATGATTGGTAATTCTTCTGAGGAATAAATGCAATAAAAACTTAGTTACATGCTGGTCAAAGTATTTGGAGCGGCTGTACAAGGGATCAATGCCACGCTCATTACTATTGAAGTTAACTGCTCAAGAGGTATTCGTTTTCTTTTGGTTGGGTTGCCGGATACATCTGTAAAAGAGAGTCATGAGCGTATTGTCTCTGCCCTGGAGGTGAACGGGCTTAAATTTCCGCGTCAACAAATCGTAATAAATATGTCTCCTGCCGATATCCGTAAAGAGGGGTCGGCATACGATTTACCATTGGCTGTAGGCATACTTGCTGCTGCCGGATCTATCCATTCCGATAGATTAAACAATTACCTTATAATGGGTGAGTTGTCGCTCAACGGAAACATTCTTCCCTTAAAAGGGGCGTTGTCCATTGCCGTTATGGCAAAAGAGAACGGGTCCAAAGGGTTCATCCTCCCATCGGCAAACGCCAGAGAGGCTGCGGTGGTTGAGGGGTTAGATGTCTACGGTGTGCATAATATCCGTGATGTAGCCGCTTTTTTTAACGAAGAGAACGAGCTGAAACCAACCGTCGTAGATATTAATCGTGAGTTTTTGGATCACCGCTCCTCCATCGAATATGATTTTTCTGAAGTGAAGGGGCAGGAAAATGTGAAAAGAGCGCTGGAGGTGGCCGCTGCCGGAGGGCATAATATTATCATGGTGGGACCTCCGGGGTCGGGTAAGTCAATGATGGCGAAGAGGATGCCCTCAGTACTGCCACCATTCACATTGGAGGAGGCACTGGAGACCACGAAGATACATAGTGTCGCCGGTAGAAAGGAGACGAATCAGTCACTGATGACAACTCGTCCATTCAGGGCTCCCCATCACACAATAAGCGATATTGCCATGGTGGGTGGCGGCTCTTATCCACAGCCGGGTGAGATAAGCCTGGCGCACAATGGTGTGCTCTTTTTGGATGAGCTTCCTGAGTTCAGCCGGAACGTGCTCGAGGTGATGCGTCAACCGCTGGAGGACCGGAAGATTACTATTTCCCGCGCCAGGGTGAGCGTGGATTATCCCGCGAGCTTCATGCTTGTTGCTGCCATGAACCCCTGCCCCTGTGGTTACCACAATCATCCCGACAAAGCGTGTGTCTGTCCCCCGGGTGCAGTACAGAAGTATCTCAACAGGATCTCAGGCCCACTGCTTGACAGGATTGATATTCAGATAGAGATTGTGCCTGTTCCCTTTGATAAAATATCGGACAGCAAACCCGCCGAGCAGAGCGCTGAAATAAGCAAACGGGTGGTAAAGGCACGCGAGATCCAGATGCATCGCTTCAAGAAAGTGAAAGAAGTCTATTGCAATGCGCAGATGAGCAGCAAGATGCTCGTTAAATATGCTTCTCCCGATAACAGTGGATTGAAATTGTTAAAAACAGCCATGGAGCGTCTCAGTCTCTCTGCCCGTGCCTACAACCGTATACTTAAAGTTTCGCGTACTATCGCCGACCTGGATGAAAGTGATCATATTCAACCTGCTCATCTGGCTGAAGCAATCAATTACCGGAATCTGGACAGAGAGAGCTGGTCAGGATAGTGTTCTTATCTTTTCTCAAAGTGATGGTCATCATAATATTTTGAGAAGGTATGTCCCCAGCGGAATCCTCTTTTTCTGAACTCTTCTACCACCGGATGTGAAGGATACAGGGTACCGTTCACGGTTGTATCAAGCAGAGCACCTTCAGGTTGGTTAGGTCTGTTTACCTTCTTCCAGCGTAACGGGTTAAAACGGGGGTTAATATCGATGGCCATTCCGCTTGCGTGTCTGGAGTAGGCGATATTGCGGTAGCAAAAACAATAGCTGTTGTTATCATCCATGGAGAGGCTGTCGTTCCAGTTGTATCTCACCAGGGGAATAGCTTTCTCCACCACAAAACCCTCATTCAGCATAAACGTGAAGAGCGTTTTGATCTCTTCAGCAATTTTTTTGTTCGACAGGATCTGTCCTTTATGGATCTTCCCGTCGGTAGATTGATAGACCACATCGAACAGTTCCAGTTGTCTGATGATACTTTGCGGTGCTTTGGTACCCCGGATCGCCTCTTCGAAGGTGTAATCAGCGTCGATGAGTGTATCTTCCCTGACAGGCTCAACTATCACAGCCGTGTCTCCGGTTTCAGGGAGCGGTTGTTCCTGCTTTTTGTTTTCAGTACATGCACCCATAAGAATGAGTAACGAAAAAAGGAATAGTAAGATTTTCATCAGGTAAAATTAGCTCAACTC
>JAENWZ010000041.1 GCA_016649795.1 Proteiniphilum sp.
CAGATTGTGTGCCACCCAGAGAGCATTTTCTTCGTTTTCGGCCTTGTTATATGTGCAGGTGCTGTAAATAAGCACACCTCCCGGTTTAAGTGCAGGCCACACGTCGCTGAGAATATCTTTTTGTCGTGCTGCACACATCTCCACATTCTGTGGCGACCATTCCTCCACGGCAACCTCATCTTTGCGAAACATCCCTTCTCCCGAACAGGGAGCATCCACAAGAATCAGATCGAAAAGCCCCGGAAAAGCGCTGAAATCGCGGGGGTGATTATTGGTAACCACATTGCCGGGTTCTCCGAACTTGATCAGTGTCTCCGAAAGTATGTTTGCTCGCTGGCGAATCAGCTCATTGCTGACCAGCAAGCTACCCTCCGGCAACGCCGTCAACAGACCGACCGACTTCCCCCCCGGGGCCCCGCAGAGATCGAGACAGCTGACCGGTTGTGTAACCAGTTGTCTTACCAGATGCTCCACAAACATGGAGGATGCCTCCTGGACGTAATAGTAGCCTCCGTGAAACAGTGGATCGAACGTGAAGACAGGACGCTCATCCAGGTAGTAACCCCATTCAGACCATGGCACACGATCCGCAGGCATAGTGAAAGTCATCAGGTTACGCTTCGCCTTGTACGGGTTCAGGCGTATACTCACCGGGGTATCTTCCTCCAATGCAGAAAGGAATTGCTCTGTTTCACTTCCAAGCAACGATTGGAGGGATGAGATAAATTCTTCAGGGAGTTTCATTAGCTGATCTTTTGGTTACAAAGATAAACGGTTTTTTGCAGAATCGTTTTCAATTGAATCTTTATTGAGCGTAACAAAAAAAAGTTATCTTTGTGAATTAACAGAATCATCATAAAAATCAAACATGAAAAAAATTCTTTTTATCACGGGACTACTCTGTTCCCTACTGATTTCCGCACAGGAGAGACCCGATCCGCAGCCGGCACCCGACAGCTTCGAGAAATTCAAAGTGGGCATGGCCGGTTATACTTTTGTGCACTTCGATTTGGACAAGACACTGGAGATCATGGAAAAGTGTGACGTGAAATACCTCTGTATCAAAGATTTCCACCTTCCTTTCAAGAGTACGGATGCTGAGATCGCTGCATTTCACGCCAAACTTAAATCGAAAGGTGTGACAGGCTATGCCGTAGGGCCTATCTATATGCGTTCGAAGGAAGAGGTTGACAACGCATTTGATTATGCAAAACGAGTGGGTGTGAAGCTGATCGTGGGAGTCCCCAACTATGAGCTGTTACCTTATGTTGATCAGAAAGTGAAGGAGTATGATTTCCATTACGCCATTCACCTTCACGGTCCTGACATAGCATTATACCCTGATGCTGAGGATGTATGGAAGAATGTGAAAGATCTTGATCCACGTATTGGTATGTGCCTCGATGTGGGACATGACACCCGCAACGGCAAAGATCCCGTAAAGGATCTTGAGAGATACCACACCCGTGTATTTGATGTTCACATTAAAGACGTTACGGGACCGACCAAAGTCGGTTATTCAGTAGAAATTGGCCGCGGCATCATTGATTTCCCGGCTTTCGTCAATATGCTCCGTAAGGTAGGCTATACCGGTGTCTGCAGTCTTGAGCATGAGCGTAACATGAAAGATCCCTTTTTGGGAATTGCTGAATCGATAGGCTATTTCAGAGGTGTTATTGCTACAACGAAAGAAATTAAGGATTAAAATAATTTCATCTACTCTTCCATTTAAAGGGGTTGGTCTGAATTAAAATCAACCCTTTTATCTTTTTCCGGATCGAAATAAACCTATCTTTGTCACTCTTTACCGAAAAGGTACATTGAAAAAATAGTGAACGATGGACAATATCTCACACCCCCTTCCCTGGAAAGTACTTGAAAGCGAATATCTGCACAAAAGGCCGTGGCTCACTGTGCGTAAAGAGAAACTGGAGATGTCCAACGGCAATGTGATACCTGAATATTACGTACTTGAATACCCCAACTGGGTAAATACCATCGCCATTACCAAAGAAGATCAATTTATTATGGTGCAGCAATACCGGCCGGGTATTGAAAAAACATGCTTTGAACTGTGTGCCGGGGTATGTGAAAAAAAGGATCCGTCGGTGCTTGCCTCTGCACAAAGAGAGCTGCTGGAAGAGACAGGATATAGCGGAGGAACCTGGACGGAATTTATGTGTGTCGCTCCCAACGCGAGTGCGGCCAACAACTACTCCTGGTGTTTCGTAGCCGAGAATGTGGAGAAAACCGGCGATCAGGCTCTGGATGAGGCAGAAGAGCTCACGGTGCATCTCTTTTCCTTTGAAGAGGTGAAAGCGCTGCTCGCTAGTGGTCAGATAGTTCAGGCAACCATGGCCGCCCCATTATGGAAATATATCGCGATACACAATAAACAGAATTTACTATGATCACAATCACCATCATAGTGCTTACCTCCATCATCTCTATCCTTGCTTTCAGAGACAACGCACTGATGGATAGAATGATCTTTTATCCGCCGGCGGTGAGGAGAGGTGAATGGCACAGGTTATTCACTTACGGGTTTCTGCATGCCGACTACATGCATCTTATCTTCAATATGTTCACGCTTTATTTTTTTGCGACGGATATTGAGAGAATATGTAAAGCTCAACTAGGAGAACGTGTGGGGGCACTCTGTTTTATCATCCTCTACATTTCAGCGCTGCTGGTCTCCATCCTCCCGACCTATTTCAAGCAGAAAGAGAACAGATCCTACCATGGTCTGGGTGCATCGGGCGCGGTTTCGGCAATGATATTTGCATACATGCTGATCAATCCGATGAATTTCATGGGTATTCTCTTTATTCCGGTGATGCTGCCAGCGTTCCTTTTCGGGATTATCTTTATGCTGATTTCAATCTCGCTGGATAAAAAAGAGAACGGGGGCATCAATCACTCAGCGCATATCACAGGTGGAATATACGGTTTAGTCTATATGATTGTTCTCTTCCTGCTATTGGCAGATATCAACCTGATCGAATCCTTCTTCAGCCAGATAAGGATCGATTCCCTCTCTGATCTGTTTCATATCGGTTTTTAAAAGTTCAGACTGTCACCTTACCCCATGCATCAGCTTTTGCAGCTTTTTCGACAGGAGGAAAAGGATGAGGGAGGCAACAGCAGCCAGCGGGCTGCCTCGGGACTCTGCAACCAGGAGGCACTGAGAAACATCAGCAGCTGTCCGATGACCATCAACACGCTTCCCCAGAAGGTGGAGCGCCGCATACCCCAATATTTATCGGCTACATATCCGCCAATCAGCGGGGTGAGATATACCAGTCCTGTATAGTTGCCATAGATTAGCGATGAAAGCTCTTTGTCTCAAACAAATTTTAAGATATCCGGGGAAAGGGAGCACCTCTTTGCCTTATTTTGTCTATTTTTGTATTCAAAAGGTCTGCAAACGAAATGGATAATCCGGCACTTTATTTAATTCCCGTAACGTTGGGCGAGACCCCTGTTGAACAGGTGATTCCATCATACAATACTACGGTCGTTTCTAATCTGAAATATTTTATCGTGGAGAATATCAGATCGGCACGCCGTTTTCTGAAGAAAAGCAATCCTGACATAGATATTGACTCACTCACCTTTTACGAGCTGAATAAGCATACCGACAGGAATATGATAGCAGACTATTTGCTGCCCATGAAAAGAGGTGAGAGTGTGGGCATTATCTCCGAGGCGGGCTGTCCTGCCGTCGCCGATCCCGGGGCAGATGTGGTGACTCTCGCACAACAGGAGGGCTACAGAGTTGTTCCACTGGTAGGTCCCTCCTCCATGTTAATGGCCATCATGGCATCGGGCTTCAACGGACAGAGCTTTGCTTTTCACGGTTATCTCCCGATTGATGCCAGCGACAGGGCAAAAAAGCTGAAACAACTGGAGAGCAGGTCGTACAACGAGGACCAGACACAGCTATTTATCGAGACGCCCTACCGGAACCAAAAACTGGCTGATGATATACTAATGCATTGCAAACCACAGACCCTACTCTGTATAGCGATGAATATTTCATGTGAAGATGAGTTTATTGTTACACGAAGAGTGAAAGCATGGAAAGGAAAACTCCCCGATATGCATAAAAAACCTTGCGTTTTCCTGATCTATAAAGGTTAATGAACATTCAACACAACATACAACTTCAACCCTACAACTCTTTCAGAACGAAGGCGGTTGCAAGACTTCTTGGTGAGCCTCAAACGGCTGATGAGCTGTCTGAAATGCTGCGACTCTTTCCTCACGAAAAGAAACTGATCCTGGGAGCAGGATTCAATGTTTTTTTCACGAAAGATTTCAATGGTCTTATCATCAAACCGGCTATGCGGGGGATAAACATATTGTCTGAAACCGACAACGAGGTGGTAATAGAGGCCGGAGCAGCCGAGGATTGGGACACCTTTGTGGAATACACTGTTTTGAAAGGTTTTGCCGGACTGGAGAATCTTTCACTGATTCCCGGTTCTGTAGGAGCAAGCCCGGTTCAAAACATAGGGGCTTACGGTACCGAAGCGAAAGACCGTATTATACGTGTGAACGCCGCAGATCTCCAGACGGGTGAGATCAGCGTGTTCACCAATGAAGAGTGCGGATTTGCATACCGTGACAGCATCTTTAAACGCACCTGTCGTTATATCATCACTTCGGTCATCTTCAGATTGAGTAAATCATTCAATTACAAAGAGAAATATATCGACCTCAGCCGCGAGCTGGAAGGTGTGCCCTCCCCTACGCTCTCGCAGGTGCGCGAGGCCATCATCCGCATACGTTCCCGCAAACTGCCGGATTATACTGTTCTACCCAATGCCGGCAGCTTCTTTAAAAATCCACTTTTAACGAAAGAGGAAAAAGAGATGCTTCAGCACAAACTGGTAGATCTGCCTCTGTACAATGTGGGAGATGACAGGTTTAAAACCTCTGCCGCTTTTTTGATCGAAAAGGCGGGATACAAAGGCAAACGTCGCGGAATGGTAGGGACCTATGAGCATCATTCGCTGATCATCGTGAACTACGGCACCGATAACGGGCAGGAGATCGCCGACTTTATGAGGGAGATACAAAACGAAGTCTGTCAACAGTTTGGAGTGATGCTCGAGCCGGAAGTATGGATCTTTTAATATATAATAAACGAACAGTCAAAAACCAATCAACATGTCATCATTTATCATCGAAGGTGGACACAGTCTCCAGGGAGTGATCACCCCACAGGGGGCGAAAAACGAAGCACTGCAGGTAATCTGCGCCACCCTGCTCACACGGGAAGAGGTTATTATTGAGAACATTCCCGACATCCTGGATGTGAATAATCTCATCGAACTATTGCGTGATATGGGTGTCACGGTTGAAAAACTGAGTGAAGAGACCTACTCCTTCAAGGCTGAAGAGATTGATCAGGTTTACACGCAATCGGAAGATTTCATGAAAAAAAGTGGTGCCATGAGAGGATCCATCATGATTATCGGACCGCTACTGGCACGCTTCGGAGAGGCTGTCGTACCCAAACCGGGAGGTGATAAGATTGGTCGCCGGCGACTGGATACCCACTTCAACGGCATCATAAAACTGGGGGCTGAGCTCATCCTGAATGAAAAGAAACAGCTGTTCACCCTCACCACCAGGCAACTGAAAGGAACCTACATTTTACTTGATGAGGCTTCCGTTACCGGCACCGCCAACCTGCTGATGGCAGCGGTACTTGCTGAAGGTGAAACAATCATCTACAATGCCGCGTGTGAACCATACGTAGAACAGTTAAGCAGGATGCTGGTGCGCATGGGAGCAAAGATTGAGGGGATAGGGTCGAATAAACTGATAGTGAAAGGGGTGACATGCCTCTCCGGTTGCAGGCACCGATTACTGCCTGATATGATTGAGATTGGAAGCTTTATAGGTATGGCAGCCATGACCACTTCTGAGATCACCATCAAAGAGTCTTCAGTTGCAAACCTCGGTATCATACCCGACAGCTTTCGCCGTTTAGGCATCACCGTGGAACAACACGGCGATGATCTCTTTATTCCACGCCAGGAGAGCTACACGATTGACTCTTTTGTCGACGGTTCCATCCTCACCATTGCCGACGCACCCTGGCCGGGCCTCACGCCTGATCTGTTGAGTGTGATGCTGGTGGTCGCCACCAAAGCCACTGGCAGCGTGCTGATACATCAGAAAATGTTCGAGAGCCGTCTTTTCTTCGTGGATAAACTGATTGATATGGGAGCACAGATCATCCTATGCGATCCCCATCGTGCTGTTGTTATCGGCCTGGATAATCGCTTCCATCTTAAAAGCATGACCATGACATCTCCCGATATCCGTGCCGGTATCTCACTCCTTATAGCGGCCATGAGTGCCGAAGGGACAAGTACCATCCACAATATCGACCAGATAGACCGCGGCTATCAGCAGATTGACAGGCGGTTGAATGCGTTAGGTGCGAGAATTGAAAGAAATACTGACCGTTAGTAACCTTTACATGAATAACAGAGATCATCTGAACCATAATGAAGCATTCCACGTTTAAACAGAAACTAAAACATTCAAAGATTACGTTATGTCAAAAATCAACGATTTCAGGAAACTTCACTCAGGGGATGAACCCTTTATTCTGGGTAATGTATGGGACGCTAAAAGCGCTCAACTTGCCGAAAAGGCGGGTTTTAAAGCCGTTGGTATTTCCGGTCACGCCATTGCCGAGAACCTTGGTTATAAAGACGGTGAAAATATGAGTTTTGAAGAGCTGCTGTTTGTTGTGAATCGTGTAATAAAATCGGTCTCCATTCCTGTTTCAGTAGATATAGACGGAGGTTACGGAAGAAGTTTAGGCAAAGTGAATGAACACATCGGACAATTACTGAAAATGGGTGCTGCCGGTATCAATATTGAAGATTCAGTAGTAAAAGAGGGTAAACGTTCGCTGGTGGAAACCGAAAAATTCACTAAAATAGTCCGGGGTATCCGGTCGTTCCTGTCAGAACAGAAATTTGCTTTTTTTGTGAATATCCGCACAGATACCTATGTCACCAAGCATCTCCAGCCGTTGCAGGAGACATTAAAACGTGTGAAGACGTATGAAGAAGCCGGTGCCGATGGGATTTTTGTGCCACTGCTTTCAGATGATAAAGAGATAAAAATGGTTATTAAAAGTACCAAATTACCGCTCAATGTGTATCTGCAACCCGAGACACCATCCTACTCACAACTCAAACAGCTGGGAGTAAAGCGCATAAGCAGTGGAGCAGCCGTTCATGCACAAAGTTACGGTAAGGCAAATGAACTGTACATTTCACTGATCACCGACAAGCGTTTCGGCAAGTTGTTCAACTGAAAAACAATCCGGAGAGATATCTGAATATTGTTGGGAGCGTTTGAAATAGATTCGGCGTTTCCAATGAATTTATTTGCTTATTCGACAACTCTTTTATTACTTTGCACTTTCATTTAAAAAAAGATCAACAAACACTTACTGCTTGCTGAAACCTGTTTCCTGAATGAAGGAGACATATAACTACTCAATAACCACTAAAAAATTATGCCTACGAACTTGGTCGTAACCGACATTAAACAAGTAACCATCCGATTTTCAGGCGATTCCGGTGACGGAATGCAGTTATCGGGAACCCTGTTTTCTACATTATCAGCTATCTTCGGCAATGAAATTGCCACCTTCCCCGATTATCCGGCGGAAATTCGTGCTCCGCAAGGTTCGCTGCACGGTGTTTCGGGATTCCAGGTGCGTATAGGGTCAAAAGATGTATACAACTCAGGAGACAAGACAGATGTGCTTGTCGCCATGAACCCGGCAGCATTGAAAGTGAACGCCCAGCACCTGAAAAAGGGGTCTATCGTACTTTACGACACCGATTCGTTTCAGAAAAAAGATCTCGACAAAGCACTGTTCACCACACAGGATCCTTTTACCGAACTCAACCTTAACCATGTACAGCCAATTGGAGTAGCCATCACCTCGATGACAAAAGCTTCTCTGGAAGGATCAGGACTGGAGAACAAAGAGATGCTTCGCAGCAAAAACATGTTTGCACTCGGTATTGTTTGCTGGCTCTTCAACCGTCCCCTGGAGATTGCAGATAAGCTGCTTGAACAGAAGTTCTCAAAAAAACCGAAATTGGTGGAAGCAAACATCAAAGCGCTTACCGATGGTTATAACTATGGCAATAATATTCACCTCACTGCTTCGACCTATCGGATCGATCCAATTGAGTCGAGCAAAGGA
This sequence comes from Proteiniphilum sp., assembly GCA_016649795.1. GTDB lineage: Bacteria > Bacteroidota > Bacteroidia > Bacteroidales > Dysgonomonadaceae > Proteiniphilum. Next base: position 8,258 of record JAENWZ010000041.1, read on the forward strand.
TTTTATACAGATGTAAACGGGAATACGGCCACGGCTTACGGATTGATTGCCGCTGCCGAAAAAGCAGGCGTGCAGTTGTTCCTCGGCTCCTATCCCATTACACCCGCTACAGATATTCTCCAGGAACTGGTCAAAAGAAAAGATTTCGGCGTGAAAGCGCTGCAAATGGAAGATGAGATTGCAGGTATCACCTCTTCTCTCGGAGCAAGTTTTGCCGGTTGCCTGGCAGCAACCTCCACATCGGGACCCGGGCTGGCGCTTAAGAGCGAGGCCCTGGGACTGGCAGTGATGACTGAACTCCCACTGGTGGTGATCGATGTGCAGCGTAGCGGTCCTTCCACCGGTATGCCTACCAAGAGTGAGCAGACTGACCTTAATCAGGCCCTGTACGGACGTAACGGTGAAAGTCCGCTCGTTGTGATTGCGGCGGCCTCTCCTACCGATTGTTTTGAGAGCGCCTTCGAAGCATCAAAGATAGCACTGGAACATATGACCCCGGTCATTCTGCTGACCGACGGTTATATTGCCAACGGCTCATCAGCCTGGAAAATACCGGTTATGAGTGACTACCCAGACATCAGCCCTCCCTATGTACAGAACCATTTCAACGGTGATGCGGGTGAATGGAAACCGTTCCTTCGCGACGAAAAAACGCTTGTAAGATATTGGGGTATACCCGGGACAGCCGGGTACATGCACCGTATTGGCGGCCTGGAAAAAGATCAGCTCACCGGTGTAATCTCATCGAATCCTGAGAATCACCAGCAAATGGTGGATATCCGCAAACAGAAGATTGAAAATATTGCCGATTACATTCCTGAGCAGGAGGTCATGGGCGATAAAGATGCCGACACGCTTATTGTGGGCTGGGGCGGCACATACGGTCATCTGCTGGAAGCATCACTGCGCATCCGTGCCAAGGGGAAGAAAATCGCCTTTACTCACTTCAGATATATCTCTCCGCTGCCAAAGAACAGTTACGAGCTGTTGAAGAAATATAAAAGAGTAATTATTGCGGAACAGAACAACGGTCAGTTTGCCGATTATCTGAGCAGCAAGTTCCGGGATTTGAAAAATATCCACAAGTACAACAGGGTGGAAGGCCAGCCATTCAAGGTAAGCGAGCTGATTGAAGAATTCACAAAAACAATGGAGGGGAAATAAGCATGGAAGCAACAGAATTAAAATATCAGAAACATCTCGCAAAAGATTACAAAAGCGAAAATGCCGTGCGCTGGTGCCCGGGTTGTGGCGACTATGCCATCTTAACCTGCCTTCACAAAGCATTGGCAGAGCTGAACATCGAACCACACGATACAGCGGTGATTTCCGGAATTGGTTGTTCATCGCGGTTACCCTATTATATGAACACTTACGGATTTCACAGTATTCACGGACGTGCGGCAGCCATTGCCACAGGTGTGAAAGTAGCGAATCCCCGCTTAAGTGTGTGGGTTGCTACCGGTGACGGCGATTCGCTGGCTATCGGTGGAAATCATTTCATTCATACTATCCGTCGCAATGTGGACATCAATATTCTTCTTTTCAATAATAAGATCTACGGACTAACAAAAGGGCAGTACTCACCCACATCCGCAAGGGGTTTCGTTTCCAAATCATCCCCTTATGGGACGATAGAAGATCCATTCCGTCCGGCAGAGTTGTGTTTCGGTGCCAGAGGAACCTTCTTCGCCCGCGCCATAGATGTGGATATGAAGAATCAGGTGGAGGTGATGGTGGAAGCTGCACGTCACAAAGGGACTTCAGTGGTTGAAGTGTTGCAGAACTGTGTGATCTTCAATGATGGTATTCACAATAAAATCAGTGACCGCACCTGGAAAGCCGATAACACACTAACACTGAAGCATGGAGAGAAAATGCTTTACGGCAAGGAGAGTGATAAAGGGATTGTTCTGGATGGATGGAACCTTAAGGGTGTCACTATCGGTGAAGATGGATACACGCTGGACGATGTGCTGGTACATGATGCCACCATCAAAGACAACACATTACAACTGAAACTGGCTCTTATGGATACCTCCGATGGACTTCCGGTGGCACTGGGAGTGATCCGAAATGTAGATGAACCATCTTACGAAAAAGATTATGAAAAGCAGATTGAAGAGGAACAAAAGAGAACTCCCAGGAAATCATTCACTGAGTTCCTGTTAAACTCCTCTAATGTTTGGGAAGTAAAATGATCGGTGATTTGGTGATGTGAAGATGTGAAAATGTGGGGATTTGATGATGTGATGATGTGATGATGTGATGATTCGGGGATTCAATCGACAAATCAACGAATTAACGAATCAACAAATCGGCAAATCAGTAAATCGGCTAATCGACTAATCAGTTGACTTTCTTCGTCTTATTTCCGTTTGGATCAGCTTCAGTTCACGACTGGTCTGTCCCTTAACGGATGAATTCTCTTCGGCACGACGGAACAGATAAGGCATCATTGTGCTCACCTCTCCGTAGGGGACATATTTCGCTACATTATACCCCTGCTCTGCTAGGTTATAGGTAATATGATCGCTCATTCCGTAGAGTTGAGAGAAATAGATCCCGGGATGGTTTCTTGGTAAACGCTGCTCATCTATCAGGATAGCAAGCAATAGGCTGCTATCTTCATTGTGCGTGGCTACCATAAAATCGATGGTCTTATGATGCTCCACAAAATAACGAATAATTTCATCAAAGTCGTTATCAGTAGCCTGTTTATCAGGTTGGATGGGCGATGGATATCCCCTCTCTGCGGCACGTTCGCGTTCTTTTTCCATATAAGCACCGCGGACAATTTTCAAACCGAATTTAAAGCCTCCCTCCAATGCCATGTGATGGTGCTCTATGATGCGCTCAATGCTATCGTGACGGTACATCTGATAGGTGTTCTGTACGATGGCTTTTTCTTTATTATACCGGGCCATCAGCTTCATCACCATATCATCCAGTACGGGTTGTATCCAGGTCTCTTCTGCATCAATAAGAATCGGGACATCCAACTCCTCTCCCCGTTTAAAGATTGAATCTACCCTCGCCTCTGCACGCTGAAATTCAGCCGCTTCTTCTTCGGTGAGAGATTGGTTTTCACTCACTTTTGCCAGCAACCCGAAAGGGGCGACACCGGTGATCTTGAAAACACTGAAGGGGACGCTTTTGTTGTTGTGCGCGTATTCCACGGTACGTATAATTTCCTTGCAGGTAAAATCAAATATCTCATCCG